>JANMWF010000187.1:0-4694 GCA_031393845.1 Nitrosomonadales bacterium
AACCGGATTGCGTTGGAACGGGGCGGCGGCATTGTTGCCTGCTCCACACTCACGGGGAATTCGCATCCCGTTTTTCCGTTAGCCAATACGCGTTACCGGGAAGTATAAGCATAATGAATGATTTACGCAAAGAATCTGTAACCTGGACCAAGATTGACGAGGGTAGCTGCGATCAGCGCATTGATAATTTTCTATGCAAATATCTTAAAGGTGTCCCCAAGAGCCACATCTATCGTATTCTGCGTAGCGGTGAAGTACGCGTAAATAAGAAGCGCGTGGATCAGACTTATCGCTTGCAACTGAGCGATCATGTGCGTATCCCGCCGGTGCGGGTAGCTGAAGCGCAAGATCGTGATTATGTCCCAGCACTTGAATTTCCTATTTTGTATGAAGACGATGCGTTGTTGGTGATCGACAAGCCATCTGGAGTAGCGGTACATGGCGGAAGTGGGGTTAGCTTTGGCATTATTGAGCAATTGCGTAGTGCTCGTCCGCAAGCCAAGTTCCTGGAACTGGTTCATCGCCTGGACCGTGAAACTTCGGGCGTGCTGCTACTGGCGAAGAAGCGCTCTGCCCTGGTTCACTTGCACGAGCAAATGCGCGATGGAAAAACCGACAAGCGGTACCTGTGCTTAGTATTAGGAAAATGGCAGAATGTTAAGCAGCACGTTAAATTACCACTACACAAATTTAACACTCAGAATGGTGAGAAACGCGTAATGGTGCGCGAAGACGGGCAAACCTCACACACCATCTTTACTCTGCAAAAAAATTGGCCTGAATTCAGCCTGCTTGAAGCTCAGCTTAAAACTGGACGCACCCACCAAATTCGTGTGCATCTTTCTCATCTGGGCTTTCCCATCGCGGGTGATGATAAGTACGGCGATTTCGCGCGAAACAAAGAATTGATAAAACAGGGCTTAAAGCGCATGTTTCTGCATGCGCACAGCATTACTTTCACCCACCCGCTGACTGCTGAGGCTATGCAACTGAGTGCGCCGTTGCCGAAAGAATTGCAACGGTTCGTGAATGAGTTGGATGGAAAGCTTTGTGACTAGCTGATACTTGTTTGTGCAGATGAGTACACCAAAACACAAATGCACCAGCTTTCGCATTGCGGTACCGGGGGAGGGCGTCTTGGACTTGCCTTGGGTAAGTCAGACGTTTATAACCTGCTTTGATGATTTTTGTCACCCGATCAGTTCTTCATAGCTTTTCGCCATCAATTAACGCCTGATCGTTTTGCTACCCTGAAATCTTTACGCGCAATCCGTTAACTGCTATCTGCTTGCCTCAAATCACATCCGCGAAATAAGACTCCGCCCGCTTGAAGAAGGCGTAGCTTAGAGGGAGCAGGATCGTAACCAAGATTATGCCTGGCACCATGGCCGTCAGATCCGGCGGCTGGTTTCTCAACACTACACTTTGAAATGCGTCAATGATGCCTGCCATAGGGTTAAGGGTATAAAGGGTATAGAGCAGGTTGGACCACTCGCCGGCAGCTTGCTGTTCCAATAATTTATTCTTCACCAGTTGCAATGGGTAGATCACCGGAGAGGCATACATGAGCAGGGAAAGCAGCACGGGCAGGGCGGCCCCCATATCACGGTAGTACACATTGATTGCTGCGCCGGCAAATGCGATGCTTAAGGCCGCCAGGATTGTGTAAAGAATGATGAAAGGCACCCATAAGATGTACATGCTGGGTATATATTTAAACCAAATCATGAGTCCGGCCAAGATGATAAAGTTGATGCCAAGCTCCACAAGTTTGGTGACGACTGCCGTTATAGGAAATATTTCGCGCGGGAAATATATTTTTTTGATCAGGTTGGCATTGCCCACCACACTGTTTACTCCCTCCGATGCAGATTCTTGAAAGAAAATCCACGGCATGAGCGCAGCGAAGGTTAGGAGGGGATAAGGGATGTTGCCACTGTCAATGCCAACGAAGCTTTTGACCAATGTAAAGATCAGCATGAGGATGAGTGGCTTTACCACAGCCCAGGCAATGCCCAGGTAGGCCTGTTTGTAGCGCAGAGTGACGTTCTTCCAAGCAAGTACGGTCATCAGTTCGCGGTATTCGACAAGATTTTTTACTACTGCAATCATATGTGTCGTTGCTCCCTTTGCTCTGTTGATGGATTATTAATTTGAGTTGCCCATGCTTTGGGGCCGGCTTGACTGGCACTGAGTTCGATGCCCGATACGATCTGCGCCACCTGCCACCAGAGTTTTCTTTGCTATTTGTCAGCCATAAGTTATGAACTTGCGCAGATCAAATCTGCAATGACATCTAAGACCAGGATTCAGGATTTTCGTCCTCATGCTTAATTAATTGCCAGCTACGAAATTTTAATTGAAAATACCTGCTGCCATTAGCTTAATGATACATATCTTTTTTTATCGTAACATTTTTAATAAAATGTGTGCCAATTTTAGTTTTGTGGATTGTCTGGGCATGGAAGATGATTTTATAAATTATTACACCGGGCGCAATTTTCCTGCATGAACTTGGATTGGCGTAAGCAACCCAAAAGGATGGTTGATTCATTTTTATAAGGTTTATGCTGGGTAATAAATATTTACTTCATATAAAATTATGAATCCGATAGCACTTTTGGATAATGGTTCATATGCTTTACCCTTTGGAGGCACTGCCATGCTAAGACAATTTCTTTTCGCCTGTTTGCTCGGTCTTATAGTTGCACTGCCAGCAAGAGCCATGAGTGTGTTGCCACTATACTTGGATGAAATCGTCAACGATGCCGCTATTGCATTTCAGGGAAAATCTCTTGAGAACCATAGCGAACGTGATCCACATTCAAATTCAATTGTGACTTATAGCACCTTTGAAGTGCAGGAGGTTATCAAGGGTGAGGTTGGAGCCACACATACTATTAAGCAAATCGGCGGAAAGTTACATGGGGAAATCAATCAAACAACAGGCGTACCTACTTTTACAGTGGGGGAGAGTTATGTGCTTTTCCTGTATGGTGTTTCAGCATCAGGATTCTCCAGTCCAGTGGGTCTTGGTCAGGGGAAGTTTAATATCATCCCGGCCCCAACGGGCATTCATGTAACCAATGGTAGAGATTTCAAAGAAATGACCTTGGGTATCCCCGATCACTTGGTGCCTCCATCAGCCAAAATTAAAATGCGGGAGGCACCTGGACCCGTTAAGAGGCTTGATCTCGACGAATTTAAGCAGCTTGTGCGTCGGCAAATGGGAGCGGCTAAATGATTTGCCTGAGAATTATGCGCGGGTTCGTAGCTGGGGCGATGATTGCGTTTACGGCTTCTACATTCGCTGGTGGCCCTTTGGTGATCTGTTATCAGCTCCCTACAAAATATCCTGGCGCGGGTTCGGTATCACTAAACTACGACCAAGGCACTCTTGGTTCCCGTACTAAAGCTCAGGCAGACGCACTAGTAACAGGAGCGGTATCCCTATGGACTGATGTGACGACCTCAACGGTGGTGCTTTCTCGCGGGGCAGATCTTCCAGTGGACGTTACTGCCAGTAATTATGCGACATACCTATATAACTTCTCGGATGGATTGAACCCAGTGATTTATGACACCGATGGCTCCATTATTGATTCCATATTCGGTGTGGGTGCAAAAAATAGCATACTTGGTTTTGCGGGATCTGCCTGGAATAACAACGGTTCACAGTGTGAATATGTGGAAGGCCGTGCTGTGATCAACGGCTATATCCCTGTAAACGATACTACTATGAAAGTCGTTCTTGCCCATGAAGTCGGACACTTGATCGGCTTGGATCACACACAACTGGATAATTCACAAGGGCTGGTGAGTTCGAGCCCCTCAAATTATCCGTTAATGTACCCCATTGCATACCGGGGTTATAGTTCTTTACACGAAGACGATATTGCAGCAGTGAGCGCCCTATATCCAGATGCAACACTGGGCAGTGTTTATGGCCAGCTTACCGGAAGCTTCACCCAAGCCAATGGTACGCCTATCCCTGGCGCCAACATCTGGGCTAAGGAAGTAAGCACCAATCAAGTGTTTAGTGTTGTTTCCGACTATCTCATTCAGAATACCGGTTACTTTAAATTGCTGCTGCCCCCTGGCAGCTACACACTGCACGCAGAAGTTATTCAGACAGAATTTACTGCTGGCTCCAGTATTGGACCCTATTCAGAAACCTCCTCCGGTCTTTCTTTCCAGCCACCACTTTATAACAGTGGGGTGTCGATAGCTCCAGTTGTATTGGGGGGGAATACGCCGACACAGCTTGTTATCTCCGCTGGATGTGTGATGTCGGCCACTTTTAAGATGGATGGAACTGGATCGGTCGGTGGGAATTGCAGTGTAGACAATTTATCACCTACTGTACCGACAGGTCTTTCTGCCACACCAGTTAGTTCTACTCAGATAAACCTAAGCTGGACAGCCTCGACGGACAATGTGGGCGTAACGGGCTACAAAGTTTATCGTGGAGGAACTCTGGTTGGAAGCCCGGCTACGACGAGCTATAGCGATATTGGTTTAACTGCCTCGACCGGATATAGTTATACCTTGGCGGCGTGTGATGCTGCAACCAACTGCTCAGCGCAGTCAAATCCGGTTTCGGCAACGACGATGTCTGCAACGTCGAGTAGCAACATTGCGCTCGCCAGCGTCGGGGCGGTGGCTTCGGCATCAAGCACCTACAGCAGCGCTTT
>JANMWF010000171.1:0-3322 GCA_031393845.1 Nitrosomonadales bacterium
CGACCGCATTCTTGCGCTGCGCGCCTGTGTGCAGGCAGAGGTGCGTAGCGGCATAACCGCGCCAAATGAGATTCATGACATACGCATGCTGCTTGATGAAATGCGTTTAATTAAAGACAGCGATGAACTTGCTACCATGCGCCGTTCCGCCTCCATTTCGGCTGCTGCGCATATCCGCGCGATGCGCGCCACCCGCCCCGGCAAAATGGAATATGAGATCGAGGCAGAGCTGTTGCACGAATTTCGCAACAATGGTGCGCAAGCGCCCGCCTATACCTCAATAGTTGCCGGCGGTGCCAATGCCTGCGTATTGCATTACATCAGCAACAATGCACCATTACAAGACGGCGAATTATTGCTGATTGATGCAGCCTGCGAAGTCGATGGCTATGCTGCAGACATTACCCGTAGCTTTCCGGTAAATGGTCGTTTTAATGGTGCACAAAAAGACGTATATGAGTTGGTATTATCTGCACAGGTCGCCGCCATTGCAGCCGCACGTCCCGGCGCACACTGGAACGAACCGCATGACGCTGCCGTGCGCGTGCTGGCGCAAGGCTTTGTCGACCTCAAGTTATGCAATGGCAGCGTTGATACTGTGCTGGAAAGCGGCAGTTACAAACGTTTCTATATGCATCGTACCGGTCACTGGATCGGCATGGATGTGCATGATGTCGGGGCATACAAACTGGACAATAATTGGCGCGCGCTACAACCCGGCATGGCACTTACTATAGAACCGGGCTGTTATATCCGCCCAGCAGATGATGTGCCGCAAACATTCTGGAATATCGGTATCCGCATTGAAGATGATGTGGCCATCACCGCACAGGGCTGCGAAGTGCTGACCGAAGCCGCACCTAAAACTGTAATGGCTATTGAAGATTTGATGAGACAGCCATGAACGCACATTGCGACATCGCGATAATCGGAGGTGGCCCGGTTGGCACCGCATTGATGCTCGCACTGCGCGATAGCGGGTTGCAGATTGTCATGCTGGAAGCGCGCGTAATGGAACACGTGAGCGCTGACCCGCGAGCTTTGGCGTTGTCCAGTGGTAGCCGTCAGTTACTGGAGAAACTTGGGGTATGGAGAGGTATTACACAAGTTTCGTTGATCAAGACCATCCACGTTTCACAAAAAAATTCTTTCGGTCGCACCCTGTTACGTGCCGAAGAACACAAGGTGCCGGAACTGGGCTACGTGCTGCCCTACACTGCGTTGCAAAACGCATTACACAGTGCTTTAAAGGGGAGTAAAACAACTTGTCTCACTGGCGCTGCTGTTACGCAACTACAAAGCACATCGAATGGCGCATCCATTAACTACCAGCATGCAGGGATCGACCACCAACTTGAAGCGCGTTTAGCGGTGGTGGCCGATGGGGGAAAGCTGCTGGAAGCCGTCCATCCACCGGAGATTCGCGATTACGGTCAAAGTGCCGTCATTGCACATGTCACCTGCACCCATCCGCAGCCGGAGATTGCGTTCGAACGCTTTACTATGCAGGGACCGATGGCACTGCTGCCATTCAGGGACGGTTACGAACTGGTATGGACTGCGGCGCATGAAATGGCGCATGAAATACTGCACTGGAATGATGCTACTTTTCTGGCTCAATTGCATCAGCATTTCGGTGATCGAGTTGGGGAATTCTTGACTATCGGGAAGCGGGCCTGTTTTCCCCTACGGCTCAAGCGCGCACCCGAAATCACGCTGCCGCACACAGTATTGATCGGCAATGCTGCACAGACGTTGCATCCCGTGGCCGGCCAAGGTTTCAACATGGGTCTGCGCGACGCGTGGGACCTAGCGCAAGAGATTCTTGACTGCGAACCTGAGGCACTCGGTGCAGATGTCATGCTTGCCAATTACCGTAAGCAACGTCAATTTGACCGCCATGCCGGCATACATTTCACCGATGGCCTGGTGCGTCTTTTCTCCAATGATTTGTTGCTGCTTAAATCAGGGCGCGCGGCTGCACTTACTGTACTGGACTGCCTGCCGGGCGCAAAAAAATTCGTAGCAAGACACATGATGTTCGGAACCAACGGGTAGAAACCATTTCGGCCCAAAAACAGGGATTGCGGGTAATAGCAAATTGACCTGTAGAAGTTCGGCATCTATTTTTCTTTTCCGTTTTAAAATAGTTTGTTTTAAAAAAGAAAGAAAAGAGGTAATAAAATGAAATCAAACCTTCCGGATTTTGCTTGGTTCAATCTGCCTAATCTGCCGACACCCGTCAAAGTACTTTTTTCCGGATACCTGCTCGCAATTGGACTGGGTTTATGCATGGCTGGCCTACAGATCATGCAGACACACGGTATGGCAGATGGCAAGCCGGGGCTTTCCTTGGATGACATCGTGTACAGCTATTATGGAAACCGGAGCGGGAGTAAGCTGGAAAGCAGGCTCAATGGATCTATGAAAGAGATGGGTACGCCAGAAGCACGTCTTGATATCATAAAATGGGTTCGCAACGGAGCACCTGAGACAGAATGGGAGCCACACTTCAAAAATATCTTTAAGCAATATTGCGTGCAGTGTCATGGTTCTGTTCCTGATATTCCTGATTTTAGCAAGTATGAGGAGGTCAAAAAGGTAGCCAAGATCGACGAAGGCGCAAGTATTCAGACTCTGATTAGATCGTCGCACATCCATTTATTCGGGATCAGCTTCATTTTCTTTTTTGTGGGATTTATTTTCAGCTTTGCGGTAGGCGTACCGAAATGGTTGAAGATTTCTGCCATTGCCATTCCCTTCGCCTTTTTGATCGTAGACGTTTTCTCGTGGTGGCTTACGAAATGGAATCCCAACTTTGCCTGGTTCACGCTTATTGGCGGCTTTGGTTACAGCGTTGCATCAACAATAATGTGGTTCATTAGTATGTACCAAATGCTTATCTTGTCGCGCAACGGAAAAATATATGGCAATGCTTGGGAAACAGATTTGAAATAATGGGCGTGTTCCACAAGGGCCGGTACACTCGTTATCACTGGCACTGCGACGGATAGACATGCGGGCACAAATAAACCCCACGTACATTGACGAAAAATAGATGAAAAAGCCAATATATATCACTACAAAGTCACCAAATCTGGTGAGCAAGGTTGCCAAGATTGTCGTATCCGTTGCTCTGATTGGTTTGGCCTTGATGTTTTCAGCGCTGTTATTGATGGTTATCGTGACTGTCGGTGTAATAACGTGGGGCTATCTGTGGTGGAGAACCTGTGATTTGAGAAGACAAATGCGTAAGCATCCCCCAAGCGATATCGTGATCGAGGGAGCGGTGATCGAGGGAGAAGTGATCAGGCGTGAGGTG
>JANMWF010000230.1:0-2214 GCA_031393845.1 Nitrosomonadales bacterium
CGCAATCAGCAAGGGATTAGCGCCCTCCTCCACCGCCGCCGAAATGCGGCCATACCAGGAAGTTTCTTTCAATTCACCATTCCCGCTCACTAGCAACGCTTGTTTCGCACGCGTCATGGCGACGTACAGCAAATTCATTTCTTCACGCCGCATATAATCTTCATCGGCATCAAAATAAGCCGCGCGCTTGGCTCCGCGACTACGCTTATCCGTAAATAGCGAGAAATGAACTGGCTGCGGTGCGTTGGGTGGCCAATCGAGCAGCACGCCATAGTTGTCTGGTTTACGCTGCGTATCGTTGGCATCAAGCAGCCACACGATGGGTGCCTCCAGCCCTTTGGCCTCATGCACGGTGTAGATACGCACGGCATTACCGACCTCACCTACCTTGCCCTCGTCTGGTGATTCATTGTTGTCAGCTGTGCGAAGCTCTCTCAGCTCGGCAAGGAAGCGTGGCAAGCTGGGGTAGCGTCCGGCATCCACATTCAGCGCAATCTCCATGAAAGCTTGCAGGTTGGCGCGTATCGTTTCATACATTTCGACAGGCAGCGCAGCTTCATACCGATGCAACAAATCACCCTCAAAATAGATGCGATCAAGCAGATCATGAACTGGCAATTTGTCGGCGCGATCCAGCCAGTTATTCAGCAAGCGATGCGCACGCGACAATTCGGCAGATGCTGCGCTGCTCTGTTCACAGCGTTGCAGCCGTGACCACCAGCTACCACCGATTTCGTCTTGAGCCAATTGCATTAAATCGCCATCAGAGCAGGCGAAAATCGGTGAACGCAAAACTTGCGCTAATTCTAAATTGGCGAACGGGGTGATTAGAAAGGTCAGTAATGCCTGTATATCTTCCGCTTCCAACGTGTCCAGCAGCCCGCCACGTCGCGAAGTTAAAAAGGGAATACGGTACGTGCGCAAGGCGCTCTCATACACTCGTAAATGGGTGCGCTTGCGTACCAATACCATAATGTCAGAGTATTTTGCGCGCCGGATTGTGTCATTTGCATCGTGCACACTCCAGTGCGCCATGATGTCGACGATGCCAGCGGCAAACTGCTGCGCCTCGGCTTCACGCTCGCCGGCCGCTTGTTCGATACGCGCTTCCAGCAAAGGGTTACGCAACCAACCCGGTCTGCTCGGTGCATCAATCTCGGCCGAATTTTCAATTAACGCTAGCGGCAAGGCAGTGACGAAACCAGGTAACTTCGTGTGATGCGCGATGTGTGTTTCAAAATTCGCGAAGCCATCCGGCTGCGAATCAAACACACTATTTACCACTTGCAGCACTGCCGGGGCATTGCGCCGAGTGATATTCTGGTTAAGGGGATACGCGCCAAATTCTTGTTGCAGCCATGCACTTACTACTTCGAACAGCCGCGCGTCGGCACGACGAAAACGGTAAATAGATTGCTTGGGATCACCCACCACAAAAACGGTTGGGCGCGATTCCACTGCAGCAGAAGCAGCAAACCAAGCTTGCAGAATCTGCCACTGCACCGGGTTGGTATCCTGAAATTCATCCAGCAAAACGTGTTTGTAGCGGTTATCCAATTTGTACTGCATATACTCGGCACAATCGCTCTGACTGAGCAGGCGGCACACCTGCCATTCCACATCAGTAAAATCCATTACCTGCTGACGCAGTTTCAAATCCTGATAATGTTGCAGCAATGCTGCCCCGCAATGCAACGCGGCCTGGTTCATACGCAGTGCTTCGCGCTCTGTCAAAGCGTCACGCACGGTCTGCAGGGATTCGAATAAGGCACAACAAAGGCTGGTATAGCGCGCTTCGTCCTGTCCTTTATTCGCCTTGAGTTTGCGTGGCTCGCCCTGTTTGGTATAAAACCTGGCGCTGAGTGCTTCAAAGCGTGCAGCTAAATCTTGTAGACTTAAGGCATCCATCAGCTTACGCGCATCGCTTTGTTGCGCTGCCGAGCCGCTTTGCAACAAGCTTGCAAATGCCTGTACATTGGATTCAAAATTTTTATCCAGCAACGCCGCAAACGGTGTGACCCCTGGATCAACATCAAGTTTGATACGGAGTTGCTCAATCGCATAGCCGACCGCATCTTCCTGACCGCTGGTATACGCCCACCATTCGGCTCGCTTCTGTACAAAATTCTTCAGCAGCATGCGCGTATTGTGCAAACGATATTCCGTAAACAACCATTGCATCTCTTGCGCAGTTTCATCGTCGGGAGCGGCACG
>JANMWF010000181.1:0-6638 GCA_031393845.1 Nitrosomonadales bacterium
TCTGTCAATGCTTGCCACTTAAAAAAATAAATGCCGCAGGCAGGGCATGCGGCATTGCTCGGTAAAGATTGCGGTAACTTGTATCCGCACTTGGGGCAATCAGTGTAGGTATCAGGCATTACTCTCGCCCTTTACCGACAAGACAGCCACCGAAAACTGCACTGTACTGATTTAGGTGGATGAGCTTTCATCGTTAGCGTGACCAGATTGGTCTGAGGAAGACGGGGCTTTATCTTCTAATTTGCGCTGCTTTTTTTCTTCTTTCTTTTTTTTCTTGGCTAATTCTTTTTGACGCTTTTCGAATTGAAAATTAGGTTGTACCAATTTGTCGCCTTTATTATTAGGATTTATTTAAATGCCCGATTTGCAGTCGCTATTTTCACACATTTACGACTAACCATGGGGTGTGCTTTTGGAGGCTGGTGCAAACCGCGAAAACTTGACCTCATGCTGGCAATAAAACGTTTTTCGGATAACTTGCCGGGCCACTGCGTCAAAGGCAATCCCTCAATATCCCAGGCTGGCGGCACTGCTTTTGATCAGCAATGCACTGTCACGCAGTGCTTTCCGTTCATCCTGATTCATCGGAGGCCGTAGCGTGGCTTGAATCCCCGTTTGTCCGATTATCAGCGGCAGAGAGAGCGCGACGTCGGTCACGCCTTCGACCTCCGGCACTACCGAGCAAGCGGTAAACACCGTGCGTTCGTCATAAAGAATGCAGCGGCTCAAGCGTGCAAGCGCGGCACCGATCCCATAATACGTGGCGCCTTTGCCATCGATGATGCGGTAAGCGGCGCGGCGTACGCTTTGATCAACTTGTTTTTTAAAGTCTGCCGTCAGCGGGCAGCCACACGAAGCGGTAAACTGTTCCAGCGGGATGCCCGCTATCTCGGCGCCAGACCACAGCAGCACTTCTGAATCGCCGTGCTCGCCCAGCACATACGCATGCACCGAACTCGGTGAAACCTTGCATAACTCACCCAGTAGCGCACGAAAGCGTGCGGTGTCGAGGATGGTTCCGCTCCCGAGCACCCGGCCCGCCGGTAAACCGGCCAGCCTGTGTGTGATTTGCGTCATCACGTCAAGCGGGTTGGTCGCCACCAGCAGAATGGCATCTGCCGCATGCCGCACGATCCTCGGCACAATGTCCGCAAAGATGGAGGCATTCCTTTGCAGCAGCTGCATGCGCGTTTCACCCGGCAGTTGGCCGATACCCGCTGCCACGATCACCAGACCACATCCGGCCAGGTCGGAAAAATCGCCACTGTGAAGGTGAACCGGATGGGAAAAAGGGGTCGCATGCAGGATATCCATGACATGCGCTTCGGCCAGTGCGCGATTCTGATCGACCAGCACCAATTCGCTGCCCACCCCCTGTAACACTAACGAGTAGGCGGTGGTACTGCCGACGTGTCCGGTACCAACGATGCCAATTTTCAATGCGGTATTCAATACAATCTCCCCAAGCCGGATGACATGGACAACAACTTCATATTGCCTAAAACACGAAAACCGAATCCCACAATTTCAGTAATATTTGATTCACTTTTTCTCTACGTTTGGCCCCAAGGTAGCACCATAAAAAGCTGCCTCCATTTTATTGTTTTATTTTACTCGAGAAACTGCTCGTAGTACTTCGTTGTAAAACGCGGGTAAGCCAATTTTTTGGAATTTTTACGTCGCCAAGCTGGCCGATGGTAGTCACATATTAAGGTGACATCTAAAAAAAACGAATAAGCAAATTGCTTATTCTTAACTAAAAAAAATCCTTGAAATATGCGATACATAAAGATTAAAGGAGCTAAAGGAATAAGCGTTCGAAGTACCAGCAATTTAGAGCCGGGTTAAAAAGTTCCATCAGAAAAGTTGCCCATTAACATTGATAGCACGAAGGTATTACGTTTGCTCAAAAGGTCGTGAGCTTCCAAACGACAAGATGTAGCCCTAATGCAAGTGAACCTGGATGTAGCCTCGTAAACTTAATGAGGTTGCCTCGTGTCTGGATAGGGAAGACCGTAGTGCTGGCGAGTAAATAATTGAAGCCCGGTCAGCGAACTATAGGGGTAACAGTGTCGGCATGTATCGGAAGTTTTGTGCCCGTGCTGATATCCATAAAATATAAAAACATACTACCTGAGTGCCATTGAAGTCTGCTCCCATTGTTCAGCGCAAATGCTTGCGTCCTTCCTTTGGATGATCCAGCACTTGGCAGGCGCGGCGATAGGCCAGCAAGGTTTTCTGGGCATGGCCCAGCACGCTGTCATAAGGATAATTACCCGTCCCGTTCGCGATGCCAACCGAGAAACCTGTGAGCAGCTCTATGCCTTCGTTCGTATGCTCCGCAGTGTAGATATGAAATAGACCTTTGGCGACGGCTTCAATGACCTTGTGTTCCAGCATCAGGTGTCGGCGGTTACGGTGTGGAATCAGCACGCCCTGGTTGCCGTCCAGTCCGGCCGTTTCGCAGACACGAAAATAACCTTCTATTTTTTCGTTAATACCACCTACCGGCAACACCTCTCCGTGCTGATTGACCGCGCCGGTAACAGCGATACCTTGTTTGAGAGACAAGCCTGACAAGGATGAAAGCAAAGCATAAAGTTCGGCGCAGGAGGCAGAATCACCCTCTACACCGTAATAATCCTGTTCAAACACAATGGATGCATTAAGTGCGAGCGGTGCAATATGGGCAAATAAAGCGGACAGGTAGTTCTGCAAAATGAACACGCCCTTATCGTGGATCGGCCCGGACATTTCCACCTCGCGTCCAATATTGAGCAAACCATCTTCACCGGCAAAGGTGCGCGCCGTGATTCGTATCGGAAAGCCGAAACGGTAATCTCCCAGATCTATCTGGGAAAGACCGTTGATCTGGCCCACTTTCTCACCGTGTACTGTGATTAGCACATCACCTTCTGCAATGGATTCCTGCAAGCGCTGAGCGGGGTAATCATGACGCAAGATATGCGCATGAAGTGCAGCCTCTACATCCGCTGCTTCAACCAGAAGGCCGGCACGAGCGCGGCAGAGCGCAGCACTTTCCATTACCAGCGCCTCGGCGCGGGCGAAGATCGCGCTTTGGCGAGACTGATCGTCCGTTTCGCGATGGGAATCCTCTAGCAGACGAGCTACGGCAGCGGCGGAAAAATGCGGCAGCCCCATCTCCTGGCAAGCATGGGCGATAAAAATTGACGAAGCGCGGCGGGTTTCAGCACTGGATAAAAAGCTTTCGGCAAAGTCTACCTTGACCCGAAAGCGGCGTGCGAACTCCGGATCCTCCTCCTGCAACTCATAATACTGTTCGCGCGAACCGATCAAAATGATCTTGACTTCAACCTTCACCGCCTCGGGTTCAAGCGAAACGGCCGCAATTGGTGTGAGAGCGGTACCCGGCTCTTCGATTTGCAGCTTGCCGCTACGCAACAAGCGCCGCAGCTTCTCCCACACTAGATCATCGGTCAGCAGATCGCGAAGATGCAGCATAAGAAAGCCTCCGTGCGCTTTGTGCAGGTTACCAGCGCGGATGCGGGTAAAATCAGTTACCAGCACATCATTTTCGGTCTGATATTCAATGCTGCCGAACAGCGAACGGAATAATGGATTATCTTCGACGATTACCGGCGCACCGCTCAGGCCATCATTGTCCACTACCAGGTTAACCCGGTAACGGGACAATATTTTGCTTAATGCCTCCTGCCGACTTTCCTCATCGGTATCAGAAACCTTGAACTGCTCCAGATTATCGAGTACGTCCTGCATGACCTGCTCCAGATATGCACTAAGCTTGACGTAATCTTTGACCTCCTGTTTCAATCCGTCCCTGACTTCCTGTAATTCATGATTCAACAGCGGCTTCACCACTTGGCGCCGCAACGCTGCCAAGGCATCGTTCATAACGCGTTCCAGCGGCCGGGTTTTTTCGAAATAGCTGGTAATCTTCGCGCGCAGTTCCTGTTCGGCCTGCTCTATCTTGGCCCGGTGTTCTTTCGGCAAGGCAAGTACTTCATCCTCGGTAAGTACGTGCCCCTTATCACCCAACAGAGTGAAAATCATGTGCCCTGCCTCACGCTGAATAGCGAACTTGCGGGCTTCGGCAAAGGCCTCAAGTTCGGCGAAGTTTTTGCTTTCTTCTTCCTTGTAGGTTTTTTCAATGCGCTCGCTTGCGGCTTTGAAATCCTGCCCCGCCAAGCATTGCGGTATTTCCGTCTGCAGGGATTTCGTCATCCGCACCATAAGTTGGCGTAGCAGGCGTCCCTGCCCGGCAGGAAAATATAAAGCCTGCGGCCTTTCCGGTGCATCGAAATTGTGCAGATAACATAAATCGGGCGGCACTGCCTTATTTGCGGCGGTCACCTGCATCGCTTGCCTGAGCAGCGAAGAGCGGCCGCTGCCAACTTCACCCAGCACGAACAGGTTATAGTTGGCCTGATCCATTCCAAGACCAAAGCGAGCGGCCATTTCCGCGCGCTCCTGCCCGATCCAGGGTAGTGGATACGACAGCAATTCTGCAGTATTAGAGAACCCAAGCGTATCGGGATCGATGGTGAAGCGAAGATCGGCGGGAGTCAGGTTTGAGATCAGCATTTTTTAACCACAGAGTTACACAAGGTTTTCGAATTGTAACCATTAATCTGGATTACATTACTCCTGTGTCAAGACGGATGCGCTTCTGAAGATTCGCACAGCATTGCCGACTCAGCCAATTTGAGCGCCGTGCTCACCGAGCTTTTCCAGCTTGGCTACCCATCTCATGTATCACGTGACGAATGCGTATCTCCGAACCGGGAGGGATATGTCAGTACGCTGAGTACTACGTCGATTGGCTTATTAAGCAAAAGCTGGCAGTATAAGAAATAATTCTGGGCATTCTAAAAACTAAGACAAGCTCATAATCCAATCAGCACGCGCTTGCACCAAATTGCACTCAACTTGTTGCTTACCTGTACCCAATAATATATTGGACTTAGCCGTGATCACTTTCAAACGCAAAGTTGCGCTCAAGATTGCGATGGTATCGCTGGCCCTTGCCAGTATTGCCAGCCCTCTGGCTTGGTATGTATCGCGTCTAAATGCCGAGAAAGGCATCGTCTCTTTTGCCATGGAAGAGTCACACCGTCTGCTAATGCACCGACGTGACTCTCAGGAGATAGGCATGAATGCCGAAAAGGCTGCACGCACCTTGGCAGGGGGATTGTTTGAGATTGCGGAAATCTACGATTCAAACGGAATCAAACTGGCCGAGGCCATGACTGCTGAGGGGCAATTGCTTGAGCATGAAATCCACCATCACGCGCCGCCAAGCTTTCAAGCCTCCATGTATGAAAGTTATAATTTGTCCGCAGACCGTTGGGTCTTGCAAGTGTTTACGCCCTTGCGGGAGGGGAATGGAAATCTGACGGGCTACTTCGAAGGTGTCCGTCTTGTCCCCGCGTGGCAGAAAAAACAGATTCTGGTGGATTCCCTTACGGTCGCTTTGATGGTGGGATTGGCATCTTTACTTTGTGGTGGTGTGCTATTCCCTGTCGTGATTCGTCTTTCCTCCGAAAATCAACGCAAAACTCAAGAGTTGCTTGAATCGCATATTTCGATGATGGAAGCGCTGGGGCGTGCGATTGCCAAACGTGATTCGATTACGGGCGCGCACAACTATCGTGTGGCATGGGTCTCCGCCATGCTGGCCGAGACCCTCGGGATTAAGGGAGACAGGATGCAAGCATTGATCGCCGGCAGTTTTTTACACGATACTGGAAAGATCGGGATTCCCGATGCGATTCTGCTCAAGCCAGCAAAACTGACAGATGATGAAATGAAAGTGATGCGCACTCACGTTACAATCGGCGAAGAAATTATCACTGGCAGTGGCTGGCTAGATGGCGCTAGACAGGTAGTAGCCGGCCACCATGAAAAATGGGACGGCTCAGGGTATCCGCGCGGACTAGCCGGTGAGGCCATCCCTTTACTTGCACGCATATTTGCCATAGTTGATGTGTTTGACGCCCTATGTTCAAAACGCCCCTACAAGAACCCGCTACCGCTAAGTGAGGTGATGGATATCCTTCAGAAAGGGTCGGGCATCCACTTTGATCCGAAATTGCTCAAGGTGTTCTCAAGCATCGCCAGCAAAGTTTACGAAACTACCGTTCACGCATCTGAGGCAGAAATGAGAGCCCTTATGAAGGAAATGGTACGACGGCACTTTGGCAACTTATGACCTTTACCAAATTTGTCTAGGTTAGTGACTAAATCTAGTTTTCCATAACGTGCACAGCATGCCGACTTGACTCATGTATCAAGTAAATTGAGTCTGATCCCAACTATTCCTGGTAGGACTGCTGCCAAACCGGAGTAACTAGGCGATACAGAAACACAAAACGATTTCGGATTTTAGACGGGAGAATGAATATGACGATCACAGAAAAAAACAATGCGAAGCTGACCCCTTTAGTTGGACCCCTTTAGTTGATTGAAAAAAACAATGCGAAGCTGACCCCTTTAGTTGACCCTTTAGTTGACCCTTTAGTTGACCCCTTTAGTTGATTGTAGGACTGCTGCCAAACCGGAGTAACTAGGCGATACAGAAACACAAAACGATTTCGGATTTTAGACGGGAGAATGAATATGACGATCACAGAAAAAAA
>JANMWF010000280.1:0-1815 GCA_031393845.1 Nitrosomonadales bacterium
TGCTAAATTACAATGGTTTGTCGCAAACTATTGCATTAGTGTTTCCATTTTTGATGCTTGGCTACCTTTGGCGCGTTAAAAGTACATCGTAGTGAGGTTGTATAATTAAAATTTATTCTTGTGAGGTCTTGTATGAGTCACTATCAAAAGCATGTTTTCTTTTGCACCAACCAGCGCGAAGAAGGCGCGGAGTGCTGCAATAATATTGGTGCGCAATGGATGCGCGACTATGTTAAAGATAAAGTCCAAGCACTTGGACTGTCTAATGAAACGAATCGTATCCGCATCAACTCAGCGGGGTGTATGAATCGTTGTGATGAAGGACCTGTATTGGTGATATACCCAGAAGGGGTGTGGTACACGTATATGGATGAGAGTGACCTCGACGAAATCATCGTTGAACACTTGCAGAATGGACGTGTGGTGGAACGCCTGAAAATTTAATGCCCAGAATCGAAATGGTTTCTATCTCCGGCCCAGCGGGTAAGCTAGAGGTTGTGGTGCATATGCCGGACGTTGCACCGCGTGCTATCGCGGTGATAGCGCATCCGCTGCCGACTATGGGCGGGACGATGGAAAACAAGATAGTAACCACACTGGCCAAGACTTTTGCCGAACTAGGATTCGCCGCGTTGCGCTTCAATTTTCGGGGTGTCGGCGCCAGCAGCGGCGAGTTTGATGACGGCAATGGCGAGGTAGAAGATGCGCTCACCGTAACGCGCTATGCAATGAGCGAATATGGCGACCTGCCGCTGATCCTAGCTGGTTTTTCCTTCGGGGGTTATGTGCAGGCGCGCGCGGCACAGCAATTGCCTCCGCGTCAACTGGTGCTGATCGCGCCAGCAGTGACGCGTTATCCGATGCCGCCCGTGCAGCACAACACGCTGCTGGTACATGGCGAGCTGGATGAAGTTGTCTCGTTGGCGGACGTGATGCAGTGGGCGCGTCCGCAACGCCTGCCTATCGTAGTATTACCGGGAGCGGTGCATTTTTTCCACGGCCGTTTGGAACAGCTGAAAGAAATTGTACGTCACAATTTCATGGGGCAATCGTTATGACCGGGATGTTGCTTGGTAAATTTTCGCGTACCTATAGAACACGCGCTTTGCGGCTTGCCTGCTTACCCCTTTGCGCTCTTTGTCTCGCCTAGGGTTTTGAATTTATACATGCACCATTAAAAAATAAATTATGTTATGGATTAAAGCACTGCATGTGATTTTTATGGTTACCTGGTTCGCTGGTTTGTTCTATCTGCCGCGTCTATTCGTGTATCACGCCATGAGCAAGGATCAAACCAGCATCGAGCGATTCAAAATCATGGAACGCAAATTGTTCTACGGCATCATGACGCCGGGTGGCGTGCTGACTGTCATTTTTGGATTATGGCTGTGGATTGGTTTTGGCGTAACCGGCGGGTGGATGCACATCAAATTCACGCTGGTGTTATTGTTGATCGCCTACCACGTCTATTGCGGCAAGCTGCTGCACGATTTTAAAACCGACCGCAATACGCGCAGCCACGTTTTCTACCGCTGGTTCAATGAATTCCCAGTGCTGCTTATGATTGCCATCATCATTCTTGTAATCGTCAAACCTGTATAAATATATGCTTGAAACCTTTTTTTCACCCTGTCCGCGCGGCTTGGAAGCAATGCTGGCTAATGAACTGAATGCGCTCGGCGCGCAAGAAGTACGCACCACCGATGGCGGCGTGCATTTCACCGGCCCCTTTTTATTGAGCTACCGTGTCAATCTGCACAGCCGCATTGCTAGTCGCGTGCTGTGGCGCGTGGCGATAGCCCATTATCGCAACGA
>JANMWF010000295.1:0-3773 GCA_031393845.1 Nitrosomonadales bacterium
TTCTTGATCGTGCCACGTCTCTCCGCCCTTTCGTTTGTCCGGGTAAATGTGTTGGTAGATGATCTCGTGGCTAATCTGTAAGCCGCCTTCCAACTCAAGCCGATTTGCAGCTTGTTCCGGGCTGATGCCTTCCTGGATCAATCGCTCAACTTCCGCCCATTCATCCTCGGGCGGCCACTGACGCGCCGTATGATATAGCGTCAGTATCCAAACTGTTTCGCCACTAATTTCGTAGGCCAAGCGGTAGCTTTCATGAGGGATAAGTTCGTGGGTTCCAGCCAACTCGCCTATGCGCCCCAAATAGGGATGCGCCGCCAACCGCTCGGCGGCGCGGTCAAACAACTCGTCCATGTGGATGGCTGCCAACAGATTGTCGAGAGCGATGAAATTAACAATCTCTCGGCGATCTTAGATTGCAGCCTCAGACCAGCGAACCTTCATCTGTTAGTCTGCTCAAGCTGGGCCAGCAGTTGCGTCCGCTTGGCAGCGAATTCGGCGGAGACATCTTCATTAGATTGGTGCTTGCCTGCCTGTATTTGTGCTCGCGCCTTCTCAACCTTGCGGCGCAAAAAATCGTCATATTCCCGCGCTTCGCGCTGGCGTTGCACAAAATCGCGCATCAATTCGCGCAAAATTTGTGAGGCCGGGCGGTGGCTGGCCTCTGCCGCCGCCATAAATTCGGTGCGCAATTCGGGTTCCAACTTCATGGTGAAAACAGCTTCTTTGGACATGATCGTATCTCCAGTCAATAACGTACTGACGAAGTATATACGTTTTTAAGCGTCTCGCCTCAACTCAGGCGGCAATCTCTTCGGGCAAAGCGATGCCGGACACGTCGAGCTGGCCGGACATCAGCTTGATTGGCGTGGGCGGCGGGATTGTTACGGGTGACCTTGGCCGGATGGTTGGCTACGCGGCAGGTGGCGCAGATGTCGCCGTTACAGGTGTTGTGATCTGTTTAAGTACACTGGTTGATTCTCATCTATCTGAAAAATACTACAGTTTCAACAGACAAATTGCGACATAATTTTATGAAACATCAGCAGAAAATGAACGATGCCCATAAGTGACTAAAAAGCTGCGCTTGATCGCTTTGCTATTCAGTTCACATGTTAAGTATGAATTGTGCTTTGTTATGCCCTTGACTAGCCGCTTTTTGAAACCATTCAATAGCTTTCATAGCATCCTTGGTTACGCCTTCGCCATCTCGATACATTACGCCTAGATTGTATTGCGCATCGGCATGCTGTTGACTAGCCGCTTTCTGAAGCCACTCAATGGCTTTCGCAATGTCCTTGGTTACGCCTTTTCCATCTCGATACATTACGCCTAGATTGTATTGCGCTTCGGCATGCTGCTGAGCGGCTGCTTTCTGAAACCACTCAAAAGTCTTGGCAATATCCTTGCGCACACCTTCGCCATTGGAATACATCCAGCCGAGATTGTATTGCGCTTCGGCATGCCCTTGAGCAGCCGCTTTCTGATACCACTCCATCGTCTTTGCAACGTCTTTTGGCACGCCTTCGCCATAGGCATATATCACGCCAAGGAAGAGTTGCGCTTCAGCATGTCCTTGACTAGCCGCTTTCTGGAACCATTCAATAGCTTTAGCAGCGTTCTTGGATGTTCCGTCACCTTTGGCATATATCACGCCAAGGAAGAATTGCGCTCCGGCATGTCCCTGAGCAGCAGCTTTCTGAAACCACTCAAAGCTCTTGGCCGCATCCTTGAGCACGCCTTCTCCCTTGGAATACATCCAGCCGAGATTGTATTGCGCCTCAGCATCTCCTCGTGCAGCAGCTTTCTGCAACAACAGAAATTCATCTTTTGGCGTTGATTCCTTTTTCTGCACAGAAGGCGCAGCAGCTTTGCTCTTGATGCCAGCCGCTTGCGCTCCGCAATTAGCAAGCAGTAGCAATAATGCAGCAAGCATGGGAATTGAGATAACGTTCACTGAATGTTCACCTTTATCAATTTAGAATATAACGAAGTGCAATTCGTTCACCATCACATTTTCATCGTTTACTTTGCGCTTGACGAGTTTTTTATTGGGTGAGGGCGCAAGACCGTGAAAAAAATAGCTGGCAAAAGTGGGGGGTAACGCATTAAATTTTTGCGTGACTATTCAATCACAAACAAAAACTCCCGTCGAGTGCGGGAGTTTTTGTTTTCGACATTGCAGATCCGTTTAAGGCTACGCTGAACAAGTCCGTTCGCGTTGAGCTTGTCGAAACGCATTCCTTGCAATCAATAAGTTGCAAATGGCTTCGACAGGCTCAGCCCGCACGGATGGACTTGTTCAGGATTGCCTTAATGCAACATTAGTGACTTCTGCACCGCTACTGCGCATACCGTTATCAATGCGCTGGGCATAATACCCAAGGCCAATATCGCCAGCCCATTAATGGAAATCAGCAGGCCGTTGTCGGGTTGGATGGAAATCGGGACATGGGTTTCTGGGGAATCGAAATACATTAACTTGACGATACGCAGATAATAAAATGCGCCTATCAACGAAAACAACACTGCTATTACGGCAAGAGTAATGTGCCCGGCGCCCACTACTGCCTGTAATACAGAAAGTTTGGCGTAGAAGCCTGCTGTTGGCGGTACTCCTGCCATAGAGAACATTAATATAAGCATCATGAAAGCGAGCCACGGGCTGCGCTGGTTAAGTCCCTTAAAGTCGTTGAGCATGTCAGCCTCGAAACCTTCACGCGATAGCAGCATGATCATGCCGAAGCCACCAAGGCTCATTAACACGTAAATCACTACGTAGAACATGGCGGAACTATAACCATCAATGCCGCCGCTCAATACGCCGAGCAATAAAAAGCCCATATGCGCAATAGTCGAGTAAGCCAGCATGCGCTTAAGGTTAATCTGCGCAATAGCGGTAATATTACCAATAGCCATAGACAGAACAGCGAGGATAACCAGCATGCCAGACCAGTGCATCACCAGCGGCTGCAAGCCGTCCACCAAAATTCGCATGACGAAAGCGAAGACGGCTAACTTGGGTGCGGAGCCGATCAGCATGGTTACAGCGGTTGGCGCGCCATGGTATACGTCTGGCACCCACATATGAAATGGAACGGCACCAAGCTTGAAAGCCAGACCCGCCACTATGAACACCAAGCCGAATACAAGCAGCGCTTTGTTTTCCACACCGTGCGTGATGGCATCGGAGACCGCCGCAACTCCAAGCGTACCGGTAGCGCCATACAACATGGACATCCCATACAATAGCAAGCCGGAAGCAAGTGCGCCTAGAATGAAATATTTCATCGCGGCTTCAGTGGCAGTGGCGGAATCGCGTTGCAGCGCAACCATCGCATACAGGCTGAGTGACAGCAGTTCCAGCCCAATATATAGAGTAATAAAGTGGGTAGCGGAAATCATCACCATCATGCCGAGCAGGGCAAATAATGTCAGCACCATGAACTCGCCCGTGAATAGTCCGCGCAATATCAAATAGCTACGCGAATACACTAACACCATGGATACGGTCAGGTAGCTTAATAGTTTGAGTACATCGGACATTAAATCGTCCACGAACATGTTATTGAACAGGTGGACCACGCCTGGTTCATGGGTCGTCACGGTGATCAGTGCGCAACTTAAAAGAGTCAGTTGCACCAATATGTAGGTCAGCGTTTTATTAGGGTCGGTAACGAACAGATCCACGATCAGAATCGAACTCGCCATCACCAGCAGAAAAATTTCTGCGTAGGCGGATGATAGGGTGGACAAGTAACTCATAAATTCCTCGG
>JANMWF010000025.1:0-7647 GCA_031393845.1 Nitrosomonadales bacterium
GGCTGGAAGAAATGAATGGTCGTTTTTTTACGCGGATGTAATAGTCATCGCTGAAATTCTGTATTTATCATGCATCAGCCTTTTCGATGGTTTGCCGGATTGCGTAACATGGATTTAACTCCACTAATCCATTCCATCATCTAAAACGGGCAAACAATGCATCTCCTTAAAGAATTTGAGATAGGTGCAGCAAGACTGTTAACAAGCCTTTTGCTTGACCTGACTGGATTTTTCGCTATAATCACGCTCCCTCAAACCCTTGCTCCACCGTTACGCATGACGGGGGGCTTTATATCCAAAAGGAGAATCAATGCGACATTACGAAATTATATTTATCGTGCATCCTGACCAGAGCGAGCAGGTGCCCGCTATGATTGAGCGCTACCGTGCTCTGGTGACGGCCAAGAATGGCGTGATCCATCGCTTGGAAGACTGGGGTCGCCGGCAATTGGCTTACCCGATCCAAAAAATCCACAAAGCGCATTATGTGCTGATGAATATTGAGTGCAATCAGGAAGTTCTGGACGAAATGGAACATGCATTCAAATTTAACGATGCCGTGCTGCGCCACTTGACTATCAAAACCAAATCTGCGGTAACAATTCCTTCGGCGATGATGAGGGAGGAAAAATCGCGTTCGATGACCTCCCCTGCGGCAGGCTCAGGACAGTCTCCTCAGGTTGAAGCAGTCGCGCCAGCTGAAGTTGCTGCGGTTACTGATTGAATGCAGCTTGCAACCGGCTCTCCGTTGACGGAGAACTCGTTGAACTAGATAGTTTGCGATACACCCCGGCGGGCGTAGCACGAATCGTATTAAAAATCCGCCATGTTTCAACGCAACTAGAGGCTGGTATAGCGCGTCAGGTACAGTGCGACATCCCAGCTTTGGCACTTGGTGCCGCAGCTCAACAAGCTAACAGTTTGCAACTTGGACAGCGGGTAAAAGCAGAAGGTTTTTTGGCACAGCGCAGTTTACGCATCACACAACTTGTGCTGCACATTGATAACATTACATTAGAATAAGGGGCACAGCATGGCTCGTGTTTTTAAGAAAAAAGATGACAAGAAGAGTAACTCTTCACGTCAATTGTTCAAACGCCGCAAATTTTGCCGCTTCACTGCAGATAAGATCGCAGAGGTGGATTACAAGGATCTGAACATTCTCAAGGAATTTATTGCCGAGAATGGCAAGGTTATCCCGGCACGCATTACTGGCACAAAATCGCGCTTTCAGCGCCAATTGGGCATTGCAATCAAGCGTGCACGATTCTTGGCGTTGCTGCCTTACACAGATTTGCATTAAGGAGTAGAGCATGCAAGTGATACTTATGGAAAAAATGGTAAACCTTGGACAATTGGGCGACGTAGTCAATGTTAAAAATGGCTATGCGCGTAATTTTTTGATCCCACAAGGCAAGGCCAAACGTGCGACTGAGGGTAATAAGGCGGAATTTGCAGTTCGTCGCCTCGAACTGGAAGCCGCAGAGCAAGCCAAGGTAGCGGAAGCTCAGGCACGCGCCGAGAAGTACAACGGACTGACTGTGCAAATCGTACAAAAGGCCGGTGTTGACGGCAAGTTGTTCGGTTCCGTGACCAATGCCGACATCGTTGCGGCGTTGGCACTGCAAGGTTTTACTGTGGAAAAAACTCAAGTGCGCATGTCGGCGGGACATATAAAGCAAGTTGGCGATTACCCAGTCAGCATCGCATTGCACACCGATGTGATAGCCAATATTACAGTCTCAGTACTGGGCGAGCATAAGTCGTAGTCCTCTACGCATTGTTGTAAATAAAATAGAGCTGGCAACAGCTCTATTTTATTTCTGCCAGCAACAATTTTCTCAGTGATAGAATGCCACAGCTAGCCCTTGATCAATAACTCGGCACCATGCAGAACCATTACACTACTCCCACAGAT
The DNA here is from genome assembly GCA_031393845.1 of Nitrosomonadales bacterium. Lineage (GTDB taxonomy): Bacteria > Pseudomonadota > Gammaproteobacteria > Burkholderiales > Gallionellaceae > Nitrotoga. The sequence continues at coordinate 1,919 of JANMWF010000025.1, forward strand.
CCTCAGCTTGAGGCGCTAAAACTTCCGCCTCATTCGGTGGAAGCCGAGCAATCGGTATTGGGCGGCATTTTTTTGGACTCCACCGCGTGGGACAAAATTTCCGACCTGATTAGCGAACAAGATTTCTACCGCTTTGAGCACCGCCTGATTTACCGGCATATCGCGCGCTTGACCGAGCATGCCAAACCGGTGGATGTTATCACCGTAGCGGAATCGCTGGAAAGTAATGCTGAACTCGACAAAGCCGGTGGATTAGCTTATCTCGGCTCCTTGGCGCAAAATGTGCCATCCGCAGCCAATATCCGACGCTATGCTGAAATCGTGCGCGAGCGCGCTGTCATGCGCAAATTGGCCGAGGTTGGCAGCGAAATTGCTACCAGCGCCTATAACCCGGCCGGTCGCGATGCGGATCAGTTGTTGGATGAGGCCGAAAGCCGTGTGTTTGAAATCGCTGAGGCTGGTGAGCGCGGCCGTCAGGGTTTCACCCCTCTCCCACCGCTACTGACGAAGGTAGTGGAGCGTATTGAGACACTTTACGGTCGCGATAACTCTAGCGATGTAACCGGCGTGGCGAGCGGATTTACCGATTTGGACAGTATGACTTCAGGCCTTCAGCCAGGCGAACTGATCATTGTTGCCGGGCGTCCGAGCATGGGTAAGACTGCCTTTGCCATTAATATCGCCGAACATGTAGCGCTTGAAGGCTGCAAGCCAGTGGCAATCTTTAGCATGGAAATGGGCGGTATTCAATTGGCCATGCGTATGATAGGTTCAGTAGGTAAGCTCAATCAGCATGATTTGCGCACTGGGCGTTTGCAGGAAGATGACTGGCCGCGCCTGACCCATGCGCTGGGACGTTTGAATGATGCGGCCATTTTCATCGATGAAACCGCCGCGCTAAATTCGCTTGAATTACGCTCGCGCGCACGCAGGTTACACCGCCAAAACAATGGGCTAGGGTTGATTATCATCGATTACTTGCAATTGATGTCCTCTCCTTCAAGCAAGGCAAGTGAAAATCGCGCTACCGAAATCTCCGAGATTTCACGTTCTCTGAAAGGGCTAGCCAAAGAGTTACAAGTACCCGTTATGGCTCTGTCGCAGCTTAACCGTAGCTTGGAGCAACGCCCTAACAAACGGCCGATGATGTCCGATCTGCGCGAATCCGGCGCTATCGAACAGGATGCTGATTTGATTCTATTTATCTATCGTGATGAAGTATATAACCCCGATTCACCTGATAAGGGTAAGGCAGAAATTATCATCGGCAAGCAGCGTAATGGCCCGATAGGCAAGGTTGAGCTAACTTTCCGTGGTGAATATACGCGTTTTGATAATTTCGCTCACGCTCAATATTGAATGTGATGGCTATTTCAAGCAACTGTACTCCCATGAGATCACCTCCCTGCTTATAGCCTGCCTCTGCTTAGAGTAGTTAGTTGTATCTTGAAGCGGCGTTAGTGTCTTGAATAGATGCTGTATTCACGCATCAATCGTCTTGAGAATTCTTTTCAACGTTGAGGTGGTGGCCGTGCTATTTTATAAGCACGAGCAAGCTTCCATAAGCCTTTAAAAATGAAAAACTATAAATCTGCTCTTCTATTGCGGAAATAAACAAAGAGATTTACCATATATCTGGAAACAGCAATGGGCAGTTGTTTAATTAAAAACTGGGAATACTTAATAATTAATCACCTCTGATGTATATTTATTATGAACAGTCCAATAATAAATATTGGCTCATCTAAAACTTTAAAATTATTCTTAATATCAATGATACAGATTTAAAAATGCTAGGGTATATGTGTTCATAAATATACAAAGCTACTGATTAGGCAGTGTAAATTGCTATTTAATAATATTTCATCAAGAGGTTTTTCATGGCAATACTGCCGAAATTATTTGGAAAAAAATTAGAAACGCCAGAAATGCCGGCCAAACCTCCACCGCAGGTACGTGATGGGCGCAGCGCCTCGGATATAGAGGCACTGCGCGAAGAACTCAAGAACAGACAAGTAACATATAAATTAGCAAATGAAAACAATCCTCTCTTTGGAAAAGAAAATCAAGTACATTCATTAGAGGTCGATGAAGGAGGAAATGCTGCAAAAAAAGCAGCGGGTATTATTTGTGCTGAAGATAATAATGCACTATTAGCGGTACAAGATAATAATGCCCTGATGGTTGCAACATGGGAAAATGATTTAGAAGGGATGGAGAGCGCAATTAATCAGGGCGCAGATTTGAATATTCGTGACTTTCTGGGTAAATCGCCCTTGCATTATGTCTCAAGCTTAGACGCAGCTAAGCTGTTAATTGATGGTGGAGCTGACATTAACATATTGGATAATAACAATCGTACTCCATTGTTCGAAGTTGACGATCCTAATATCGCCATATTTTTAATTGATCGCGGTGCTAGTTTAAATTTGAAAGATAAAGATAGTTTCACACCTTTACATTTATGGGTTAATCATCCAAAAGTCGCCAAGCATTTATTGGTTGCGGGTGCCAACCCGAATGCTCAGCTTTCACGAGGAGGTACATTGTCACGAGGAGGGCTTTATAAAAAGGGGAATTCCACTTTACATTGCGCTAATAATTTAGAGTCAGCCAAAATTTTAATTGAATATGGCGTAGATATCACGATTAAAAATAAATATGGGTTGCTTGCTGAAGAGACGGCTATAGATGAGACCAGAGAAGCTGGATTAGCAGATTATATTAAATCTTTTCGTATAAATAAGAAATGAGCGAATAGCCGTTGTTCTATTTTTGAGTGGGTGTTAGCGGGAAAGTGCTAAGCTTTTTAGCTACACAAGCTTAAATAACAATGTATTGTGTCCATAAACGCATCCAAAAATGGATTTTGGTTGTTTCCACATTTCCAAGCGTAACCAATAAACATTTGCAGGACAGCCGTGCCACTTCTCAGTTCGACAATAGGTTTCTTTATAGTTTAAATCTTGCAATATCAATATGTAATTACTTGTCACTTCAGCTAAATAACTTAAATTGTAAAAATACTGTATATGTCATTAGCACTAAAACTTAATATCTAATGAGAACGTCTCAGGTTAAATTTGAAACGCTTTTAGAAGCGACACAGCCTGCAATAACAATTGTAATTCTGGCAGGGGGATTGGGTACTCGAATCGGCGGTGCAAAGGGTTTGCAACCCTTGCGTGGACGAAAGTTAATTGACTGGGTATTAGATTCTGTTAGCTGCCAAAGTGAAGAGGTTTTGATTAATGCGAATGGTGTGCACGATGATTATTTGTGCTTCGGCTATCCAGTCATTGCCGATCAGACTCCGAATTTGCCAGGACCGCTTGCCGGATTGCAGTCCGCTCTACGACTCGCAAGTCATGATTGGGTTGCGAGTGTTCCTTGCGACACACCATTCTTGCCGGACGATTTGATTGCCCGTTTATATAAAGCAGTTAGTACAGTAACTACGGTGGAGGCCTCAGTGGCAGTCGTTGCTGGAAAGCGGCAGCCTACTATTGCCCTTTATCATAAGAGCGTACTTCCTAAACTTGACGCCTATCTAAATTCAGGTGGGCGCAAAGTAAATAGCTGGCTAGAAACCTTACAGTTGAGCGAAGCAGTATTAGATGATGCAATTGCATTTACCAACATTAATACGTTGGACGATTTGGCACATGCTAACCAGATTGCAGTAAGCGTGCGCACAAAGGATGGAACTGAGACCTTAGTAATCAAAAAATAAAAACTTCAAGCTGGCAGCCTATCTGGATTCAGATTAACTCACTGAAGTGGACTGCTAGGTGTCGTTTCGCTCACTGAATAATCCAAGAAAAAGATTGGCTAGCAAGATAGCTACACCAAGCAGCAATCCACCGACACCAATATAGGTAAGCAGTTCTGTCACCAGGTGAGTATGTGCCGCGTCTGTGCCTATGGACGGCGCTACAATAAACATTGTAAACCAAGCGAGCGGATAACAACCGCCAAGGCCAATGAATAAAGCGGCGATCGTCTTGAATCGTTGCTTGAGGCTAGACGCTGAAACAAGCAGCAATAAGCCAATAGAGAATGCGGCTATTCCTGTGGCGTGAAAATGCGCTCGTTGCACATAGCGCCATATCTTTTCAGGGCTTTTCGCATCATGAAGTTCTGGGTGCGCAGCGATTCCTTGAGTTACATACGTTTCAAAAAAAACCTCGTTGACCCCAAAAGTTACGCCAAGACCAATACCGAAGAGCAAACCAAGCATTACTAACGCAAGGCCAACTTTTATGCTTGTGAGATTGTTGATCATTGAGTTTTCTCCAGGACACGTTAACAAGTGGCAATTATCCGTCACTTTTTCCAAACTCGCTATGACCAATCTGGTTTTATAATATAAGCAAGCGTAGCCCGGATAAAATAAAATTTAATCCGGGAATAAAATAGGCATTCAGGATTCCGCAGAATTTATCCAGAGTCCTGGGGCTGCATCCGAGCTACTTGCTGCATATGACGTAGCTTGATTTCTGCTACCATTAGCTGTGCGTTGCGTCACAAGATAGTTTCATTTTTTTGACCTCAAAAACAACACCAATTACGCAGTGCAGAACAAGTATCAACATAATTTATTTATAAGGAAGCACATGCCTAGCAACATCCACAGTAAAGCCATCACACAAGGTGTGCAACGTTCGCCTAATCGCGCCATGTTGCGCGCTGTGGGTTTTGGCGATGGTGATTTCAACAAGCCTATTGTAGGCATCGCCAATGCGTATAGCACTATTACACCCTGCAATGCGGGGTTGGGTACTTTAGCGACGCGGGCTGAGCAAGCGGCACACGCCGCTGGTGCGATGCCACAGATGTTTGGAACGATCACGATTTCTGACGGTATCTCGATGGGTACCGAAGGGATGAAATGCTCGCTGGTAAGCCGTGAGGTGATTGCTGACTCAATCGAGACGGTCTGTCGTGGTCAAAGTTTGGACGGCATACTCGCCATCGGTGGCTGCGATAAAAACATGCCGGGCGCCATGATTGCCTTCGCACGTTTGAATATTCCTGCTATTTTTGTTTATGGGGGCACCATCAAACCGGGACACCTCAATGGACGTGATTTGACCATTGTCAGCAGTTTCGAGGCAGTGGGTCAATTTATTGCGCATAAAATCGATGCAGCGGAGCTTCTGGCCGTCGAGCGCAAAGCCTGCCCCGGAGTTGGTTCCTGCGGTGGAATGTTTACAGCTAACACCATGTCATCAACATTCGAAGTGATGGGCATGAGCCTGCCTTACTCGTCCACCATGGCGGCAGAAGATGCGGAAAAATCCGACAGCGCGGCACGGTCAGCCGAGGTGCTGGTGCAAGCCATCCAGAAGCAAATATTACCGTCTCAAATTTTAACGAAAAAGGCTTTCGAGAACGCAATTTCCGTGGTTATGGCGGTAGGTGGCACGACTAATGCGGTCTTGCATTTGCTGGCAATCGCGCATGCGATGGGTGTTGACTTAAGCATTGATGATTTTGAAACGATCCGAAAACGCGTCCCTGTTTTTGCCGATATGAAACCATCCGGGCGCTACGTGGTAACCGATCTTCACCAAGCCGGCGGCATTCCGCAGATAATGAAGATGCTCTTGGTCCACGGCTTGCTGCACGGCGACTGCTTGACTATCACCGGCGAAACTATCGAGGAGGTACTTAAAGATGTACCTGCCGAACCACGTTCTGATCAAGACGTGATCCGCGCTTGGAAT
>JANMWF010000026.1:0-5154 GCA_031393845.1 Nitrosomonadales bacterium
TTCGCACCTAAACCGGTGATCGTTCGCTTTTCGGATTTCAAGTCCAACGAATATTCCAGCTTGCTCGGGGGGTCTCAATACGAGCCGAATGAAGAGAATCCGATGATCGGTTTACGTGGCGCTTCACGATACATCGTGGACAGCTTCCGTGATTGTTTTGCGCTGGAGTGCCGTGCCATACGCCGGGTGCGCGAAGAAATCGGGCTGATCAATATAGAAGTGATGATTCCTTTCGTACGCACGCTGGACGAAGCCGAGATGGTGATAAAAGAACTGGCTAAAAATGGCTTGCGACGGGGCGAGAACGGCCTGCGCCTGATAATGATGTGCGAGATTCCATCGAACGCGTTGCTGGCCGAGCAGTTCCTGGAATATTTCGATGGTTTTTCTATTGGCTCAAATGACCTGACCCAGCTTACTCTCGGCATAGACCGTGAATCGGGGCTGATAGCGGGTGCATTCGATGAGCGCAACCCGGCAGTGAAAGCGTTGCTCAGCATGGCGATTCAGGCTTGCCGCAAGGCTAATAAATACATCGGCATCTGTGGGCAGGGCCCGTCCGATCATCCTGATTTGGCGCAGTGGCTGGTAGAGCAGGGTATTGAGGCGGTTTCGTTGAACCCGGATACCGTAGTGGAAACATGGCTATATCTGGCTGAACAGGCTGCTAAAAAATAATGGGCCATCTTATTGGCTATTTTTGTCTATCCCCCGAAAATGTAAAATTAGCCCAAAACTGACCTAAAAATAAGCCTGTTTTCAACAGAATTCTTACGGTATTAAGGCGGCTTTTGCCCCTATGTTTATATTTTTGGTGGAATGTTTAATTTGCTCAAAAAGTTGTATAAGTCTTTGTTTATATAAAATTCATCTGCTATTCAAATCACAGGACATCCAACTATATACGGCGCTAATATTCTCATTTATCACTACCGTCACAACGCTTTCCCTCACGCTGATGGGCTCTGCAATGGCATTCCCCTAGACCACTCAAAATACGCGAGCCGCCAAGTGCTCAAGGACTTCACGGCTGCCCCCTACCCCGACAATTCGCGTGGTCTGACACAGATCAAGGGGAACTGCATTGACATACCACTGGCCCTGGCCTGGCGGTACACAGCGAGTTGGTGCTGATTACCACGGAAGGTGCGCTGGTGATTGATCCGGCGATGACTTGCACGGCCACCTGGTTGCGAGATGAAATAAAGAGTCGCTTTAATGTGAAAGTGAAATATGTGGTCTACTCATACTTTGCCTCATTGAATGTAGCTGCATGACTCATCCTCCGCACCAACCAAAACCATTCACTTGGATACCCCAGGCGAAACGACATCCAGCGCCGTTTGGATGAATGCCTGCACCTTGGGCGATGCATATTTTCGGCTAGCATAGACGAAATAGAACGCGCCTGCCCCCTTCGATTTCCATTGCGGAAGAACCGGTACAAGCGTGCCGGCTTCTACCGCATCCGCGGACAGGAAGTCAGGCAGCCAGCTGATTCCTTCGCCAAGGATGGTCAATGCTTTGATGGTTTCGAGATCGTCAGCAATGACGCGGCTGACAACTGGTACATCTACTTCAGACTTGCCGTTCGTGAGCCGCAGTACGTCGACTCCCTTACGCCCGACAAACGACGCCTTGACCAAATCCTTGGGATGAGTGAACTTGTCCAATCCTTGGAAATAGGTCGGAGAAGCCCAAAGATTGGCGCGCAAGTCAATAAAGCGTTTCGCGATTAATGACGAGTCTTTCAGCATGCCGGCGCGGATAGCTAAATCAACACCTTCCCCCACCAGATCGGTTACCCGGTTTGAAATCAGCAACTCAACGGTGATATCGGGATACTTCGCCAGATAGGCACGCGTAATGCGAGGAAGCACCACATGCCCTATATCGACAGGAGCGGTGACTTTAAGCACGCCGGTCGGCTTGCCTTGCGACGATAGCAGGGCAGCCTCCCCAAGTTCTACTTCCCGAACGGCATTCGCGCAATGATGAAAATATTTCTCGCCAGCTTCCGTTACATGCAATTTGCGGGTGGTGCGGTGAATCAGGTTCACCCCAAGTCGTTTTTCCAGGGCGGCGAGCTTAGCGCTGACCGTCGTCTTGGGCATGTTCAGTAGTCTTGCCGCATTGGAAAGACTACCTGCTTCCACGACTTTCACGAATACAGCAATTGCATCGAGATCCATATGATTGTCCAAAATTATGCACAGTGATTCCAAACTTTACCATCTAGTGCATGATCAAACAAACGCCTATAGTACTTCCATCAACACGCGCATTGAGAAAATCGGTCTAATGCGTAGTAGCGTTGAAAGCAACTCATATAACAAGGAGCAGTCATGAAACAGAAAATAGCTATCATCGGAACTGGAAACGTCGGCAGCGCCCTCAAAAAGGGCCTTACACGAGCTGGATATGAAGTTCGAGCCACCAAGAAAGATCAAGTCGTTGCGGACGCTTCCTGGGCCGATGTCATCATGCTGGCAGTCCCATTTGGTGCGATCCAGGATGTGGCGAGCGAGTTGAAAACGGTAGCTGACGGCAAAACTGTTGTAGACGTGACGAACGCGCTGACGCCAGATATGCAGCTTGCTATCGGATTTACGACGAGCGGCGCCGAGGAACTGCAAAAAGCGCTTCCACGTGCGCATGTGGTCAAGAGCTTCAATACCGTCTTTGCTCAGCACATGAGTGAGGGATCGGTTGCAGGGCAACAGCTAAGCGTCTTCGCCGCAGGTAACGACGAAGCGGCACGCAAGGCGGTACTTGAATTGGGTAAAGCGATCGGCTTTGACGCGATTGATGGCGGGCCATTGCAAAACGCCCGGAGCTTGGAAGCACTCGGCTACTTCAATATCCAACTTGGCTATGTGCTAGGCAACGGGACGAACATCGGCTTCAAGCTGGTGCACTGAAAAGAGAGTGACGGTGCTTGCGCAGAGGCGTAACAAGCACCGAATGCTCGATAGAACTGAACAAGAATCATCTTTACGGAGCGAATCATGAAACTCAAACAAAAATTTATCGATACGTGGTCTCCACGTCTATTGGCCGTGTTGCGCATTGTGACAGGCCTCCTTTTTCTCGAGCATGGAACCGCCAAGCTTCTAGGTTTGCCGCATGTCGCCGTGTTTGACGGATTGCAGCTGCTTTCCCTAATGGGACTGGCAGGAGTACTAGAACTGGGTGGAGGCTTGCTGATTGTTCTGGGACTATTTACGAGGCCGGTTGCTTTCATGCTGTCTGGCCAGATGGCTGTCGCCTATTTCATGGCACATGCCCCGCAAGCGTTTCTGCCGCTTGTGAATCAAGGCGAACTTGCGGTACTGTATTGCTTCGTTTTCCTCTACCTGTTCATTGCTGGACCTGGCACGTTCAGCATTGATTCAGCGCGCAAAAATACATAGGAGATACTCATGACCAGGATGCCCGTTTATTTTCTGTCGCATGGCGGCGGGCCATGGCCCTATGTCGAAGGCATGAGACAGCAGTTCGCCAAGACCGAACGCGAGTTCAAGGCGCTTCCAGATCGTCTACCAACAAAGCCAAAAGCAGTGTTGGTAATTACCGGCCACTGGGAAGCGGAACAATTCACCGTTTCGACAGCGGAGCGTCCGCCCATGGTCTACGACTACTCTGGATTCCCTGAGCATACCTACCACATACGGTACCCTGCGCAAGGTTCACCCGAGCTCGCTTCAAGAGTGAAAACTTTATTGTCGAATGCCGGTATTTCGGCAAAGGAAGACTCCAGCCGTGGTTTTGATCATGGAACATTTGTTCCACTTGCACTAATGTTCCCGAACGCAGATGTGCCGATTGTGATGCTATCGCTGAAATCCGATTATGACCCGCAGGAGCATATTCGCGTTGGTCAGGCGCTTCAGCCTTTGCGTGACGAAGGTGTGCTGATTATCGGCAGTGGCTTGACCTACCACAACATGCGGGGTTTCGGCCGAGATGAATCCACGCCGATTGCCGAAGCATTTGAAAACTACCTGAATAGTGCGATTGAACAAAGCGATGCCAAGGTAAGAAATGACATGCTGGCAAAATGGGAAGCCGTACCGGGTGCACGATTGGCGCACCCGCGTGCAGATCATTTGATTCCGCTCATGGTCGTTGCCGGCGCGGCGGGGAATGATAAAGGGCGACCAGTGTTTGTAGACCACGTGATGAAAGTTCCAATGGCATCTTATGAGTTTGGGCGCGGCGAATAAGGAAACGCAAGTTTGCGCGTAGCTTCCACTAACTGAAAAAGGAGTTCTAAAATGAAAAAGTATATTTCCACGTTGCTGTTGTCAGTCGCTGCACTTGCTGGATGTGCTACATCCTCGACCCAAACGTCTGCTGACATCGATTTGATGAAGCATCAGTTGGCTGAAATTAGAAATATCAAGCAACTTGAAAAGACAAATCTCGAAAACTTCGATGATTTGGACTTCAATGTCTATAGCGGCCAAAAATGGGATCAGTTCTACAAGAGCCATGGCAAAGACATAGTCGTTCACTATCCTGACGGCAGTGTCACCAAAGGACTGGCCCCGCACATCGAACAGCTTAAGCCGATGTTTGTATTTGCACCTGACACCCATATTAACGAGCACCCAATTCGCATTGCATCCGGTCAGTGGACAGCGGTCCAGGGTGAGTTGATTGGAACCTTTACTCGTCCCATGCCGATCGGAAACGAGAAGACGATTCCGCCTACCGGTAAGACGTTCAAGCTCACAATGGTGACCATTGGGCATTGGAAAAACGGTGTCATGGACGAGGAGTGGTTAGCGTGGGACAACCAATCCTTCATGAAGCAAATCGGGTTGGCTCAATAAAGCAACGCGAACCATCGCTGGTCGGCGGCAGAACTCAGGACTGGCAAGCGGTGGAACCGACGGCCCTCAACGCGGAGCGGAGCAGCAAGCTTCTAAAGAACTGTAAATGCAACAACTATCTTGAAACGGGAAAGAATTTATCATGAATAAAAAATTGGATTTGTAGGATTGGGAACAATGGGCTTCCCGATGGCAGTTTATTTAAAAAAAGCCGGTTTTGACGTCATCGGTTATGACGCCTTTAAAGGTGTTTATGAGAAAGCAGGAGTTGCCGGAATATAATGGTAGAAACGTTAAAAGAAGTGACGGTACAAGC
>JANMWF010000033.1:0-5151 GCA_031393845.1 Nitrosomonadales bacterium
CGATATCGACGATGAAGGTAATGTAACTATTGCCAGTATTAGCGGTGAAGGTGGAATGCTGGCAAAAAAACGAATTGAGGATATTGTAGCGGAAGTTGAGGTAGGCAAAGTTTATGAAGGCCCGGTTGTCAAGCTGTTGGATTTTGGCGCGATTGTGAATATCATGCCCGGGAAAGATGGTTTGCTCCACATCTCGCAAATTTCAAACGAGCGCATTAACGTTGTATCAGATGTTCTGAAAGAAGGTCAGATTGTAAAGGTCAAGGTGCTGGAGGCCGATGAGAAAGGCCGCCTGCGCTTAAGCATGAAGGCTCTTATCGTTGTAGAGCCTGAAGCGCCTGCTGCAGAGTAAAGGTTCAAATATAATGCAATAAAAAAGCCCCGTACCAAGGGGCTTTTTTATTTAGAAAATAAAAAATGAATAAACCGATTACCTGCGATATTTTTTGCGCCGTAATAGATAATTTCGGTGACATTGGCGTGTGCTGGCGGCTTGCTAAGCAACTGGTGCATGAGCATGAGATGACAGTGCGGTTATGGGTGGACGATCTGTCAAGCTTTCGCAGACTGCACCCGGCAATCTATCCAGATATGCCAATACAGCATTGTTCTGGCGTGGAAATCAGGCACTGGAGTTCAACTTTTTTGGAGCTTCCATTTTCAAAGGTAGAGCCGGCGCAATTAGTGATTGAGGCGTTCGCATGTAAACTGCCCGAGTGCTATGTGGCAGCGATGGCGGCGCAAGAGTACAAACCGATTTGGATTAACTTGGAACACCTTAGTGCGGAAGAATGGGTGGCTGGTTGTCATTGTCTACCCTCGCCCCATCCTTTCTTACCCCTCACTAAATATTTTTTTTTCCCGGGGTTCATCCCGCAAACGGGTGGCTTGCTGCTGGAGCGAGATCTCATTGCACGACGTGATGCATTTCAGAGTGAGCTGCACACGCAGGCTGCATTTTGGCGAGCACTGGGCGTGCCATTGCCTAAACCTGATGAAGTACGTGTGTCATTATTCTGTTATGAAAATATCGCGCTGCCGGAATTATTTTCTACTTGGGCAAAGAGCAATATCCCAATATTGTGTTTAGTGTCGGAGGGCTGTGTGCTGCCTCAGGTGGCAGCCTTTTTTGGGCGGGAACTCGTTGTAGCGGGTGACATATTGCAGTGCGATGATTTGGAAGTCCGCGTATTGCCGTTTATCGAACAGGAGCGTTACGACGAACTTTTGTGGGCCTGCGATATTAATTTTGTGCGAGGGGAAGATTCCTGCGTACGCGCGCAATGGGCGGGCAAGCCATTTGTTTGGCACATTTATCCGCAACAAGATAATGTACATATAAACAAGCTGAGCGCTTTCATGAAGTTGTATTGTGCCGGACTGCAGCCAGGCGCAGCACAAGCATTGTCTAGGTTGTGGGAAGTATGGAACATTGGACAAAGCGGAGACCAAGCGGCCTCGACAGGTTTAAGGCACGTTTGGAACGAATACTGGGAGCACAAAGCGATATTGCAGAGGCACGCGCGTGAATGGTCGCAGCATATATCCGGCAATAACCTCGTTTTGAATTTGCTGAATTTTGTTCAAAAAATTGATAGAATACGCGGCTTGGAATGTAAATCAGATTTAAGGTAAGTAGACATGAAAATAGCACAAGAACTGCGGGCAGGTAATGTCGTTATGGTCGGCAGCGACCCCATGGTGGTGTTAAAGGCTGAATATACCCGCTCTGGCCGTAATGGTTCGGTAGTTAAAATGAAATTCAAGAACCTGTTGACAGACTCGCCGAGCGAGGCAATATATAGGGCGGACGACAAATTTGAAATGGTTTTGCTTGATCGAAAGGATGCCACTTATTCTTATTTTGCCGATCCTATGTATGTTTTTATGGATGCTGATTACAATCAGTATGAGGTAGAAAAAGAAAACTTGGGTGAATCGCTTAATTACCTCGAAGACGGGATGGCCTGCGAGATGGTCTTTTACAACGATAAAGCCATTTCGGTCGATCTGCCCAATACTGTCGTACGCGAAATTATCTACACCGAGCCAGCAGCGCGTGGTGATACCTCAGGCAAAGTAATGAAGCCTGCCAAAATTGGCTCTGGCATAGAATTACAGGTGGCTGCATTTTGCGAAATTGGTGATCAAATTGAAATTGATACACGTACTGGCGAATTTAAGCGACGTGTTAATGCTTGATGATCCTAAGAGAAAGCTATGTTCGCACTAAATGTTAACTATAACGTATGTTGAACTAAACTGTTTTCGCGGTGGTACTCCGACTCCACCGATTCATCCTCCCTGCATTCCCATATTCTCACATTACAAAGCTACAACTGACTGGGTAGTTAACCGGGCGCTACGCGATAAAGCGGCGTAGCGCCTGGTTACTGCTACATTCGATTGCTGCGGCTTAGGAACCAGTCTTGTCTCCCCTTTCGTTGCTCCCAATCATTTTCGTTGGATGTTAAACTTGAACTAAGACCCATCAGCTAAATGGGTTCGGAGGCTTGTTTAGAGGCAGCTAGATCCAAGAAACGAAGGTATCCATGGTAATGCTGATGGGAATTGAGCTATAAGTCACAATGGTAATATATTCAATCACCTTAATATGAAGGAGAAATACTATGAGTATGACGAAAGAGTTTAAGGAGTTTGACGTCAAGGGTAAAGAGGCAATCGGAAGAGAAACCGACAGAACTGCCAAAAATTGCAAATGAAGAAGTGCTACTTACGGAAATTCGTGATTTACTTAAGGGCACCTCTAAAAATCGCAATTTTGCGAGCAGCCGCTTTGCGGTTTGCCTGCTTACCCCGTTTCGTCACAATACGGTGTGACTCGAAAAAAATTATCGTTTACATATCAACTATATGCCGTGCTCAAATTTTTTACTTGTGCCTTGTCTTGCCTAGAAAATTGAATTTTTTGAGGCGCCCTTAAAGAACGAAAATAAGCTGAGCATTGGACTGGATCTTCAAGACCAGCGAACTTGGCACTTGCGGCATTCGAAACCATGGCGCACGGTGATGGCATAGCCAAGATCAAGTCCATACCTGACTCGAGAGAGTTAACAAGTTTAATATGGCAATATTGAAAAAATATTGGCTGCTGACTCAAACATTTTGCGACGGAAAGAACATAAGATTCAGGTTAAGGTAAAATACGCCGCAACTTTAGCAAATGGAATGTACATACATGGCAGTAAAATCCCAAAAAACACCCAGCTTTGAGGTAGCACTGGCCGAACTGGAACAGGTAGTCGCTGACATGGAGGTGGGCAAGCTGTCGTTGGAAGACTCGCTGTCAGCTTACCGGCGTGGTGCGGAGCTGTTGCAGATTTGCCGAGGCCGCCTGGAGGATGCGCAGCAGCAGGTGCGCATTCTGGAAGAGGGCACGCTCCAGAATCTTGCTACCAATCCTACAAGTACGAGCGATTTTGCTAAGCGAGAAGATGATTAGACCTGAGATGCCGGGCATTGATTTCCAGATTTGGGCTCGTTCCCACCAGAGTCGTTTCGAGGATCAGCTAAAACAGTTGTTGCCACAACCGGATATTGCTCCACAGCGCCTGCACGCAGCCATGCGCTATAGCGTATTGGATGGCGGTAAGCGTGTGCGCCCGCTGTTGGCCTTTGCTGCGGGTGATTTGGTCGGGGCGGACAGCACGCGCGTCAACATAGTCGCGGCTGCCGTCGAACTGATTCATGCCTATTCATTGGTACACGACGACATGCCATGTATGGACAACGATGTGCTTCGACGAGGCAAACCTACTTGTCATATTGAGTACGATGATGCCACTGCGCTGCTGGTCGGTGACAGTTTGCAAAGTTTGGCGTTTCAGTTGCTGGCCGAGCATCAACTCAGTAATGATGCAGTGCAACAATTGGCTATGATCAAGTTATTGGCTACAGCATCCGGGTCGCGTGGCATGGCGGGCGGACAAGCGATTGATTTAACGAGTGTGGGCAACCAGCTGAGTGTGCCGGAACTTGAATTCATGCACATCCATAAAACGGGTGCGCTGATTCGTGCTGCTGTTTTGCTTGGTGCGCAGTGTGGGCCTGCGCTGGGAGAGGTGGAACTGGTCAGGCTTGATCGCTACGGCAAATGTGTCGGATTGGCTTTTCAGGTGGTAGACGACGTACTCGATAGCGAGGCGGACACTGTCACTTTAGGCAAAACCGCAGGTAAGGATGCCAAACAGGATAAGCCTACTTATGTCACGCTGCTTGGCGTGCAGGCAGCTAAACAGATGGCGGCGGAATTGCACAGCGAAGCGCTGGAATCTCTGGCGGAGTTCGGCGAGCCAGCACGTCGCCTACGTGAGATGGCTAATTTTATTTTATTAAGAAAGTTTTGATGGTTTCGCTGCTCAATACCATCAATACCCCGGAAGTCTTGCGTCAGCTGGATCGCAAGCAATTGCCTCAACTGGCGGATGAGTTGCGTCATTTCTTGGTGGAATCTGTGAGCAAGACTGGTGGTCATCTGTCATCCAATCTCGGTACGATAGAATTAACCATTGCATTGCACTACGTTTTTAATACACCGGATGACAGATTGGTGTGGGATGTGGGTCACCAAACCTATGCGCACAAGATACTTACGGGACGACGCGAAGCGATGAAAACCCTGCGCATGGCAGGTGGTATTTCCGGCTTCCCTAATCGTGCTGAGAGTGCGTACGATGCCTTCGGTACCGCACACGCTAGTACATCGATCAGCGCAGCTCTGGGAATGTCGGTAGCGGCGAAAATTGATGGAAGCGATCGGTGTGCTGTGGCTATCATTGGTGATGGCGCAATGAGCGGCGGCATGGCATTCGAGGCACTTAACAATGCTGGTGCGATGGATACCAACCTGTTGGTGATCCTCAATGACAATGACATGTCCATCTCGCGGCCAGTGGGTGCGCTCAATAATTATTTTGCCAAGCTGATGTCGGGACGTTTTTATTCTGCCATGAGACGCGGCAGCGAAAAAATGCTGAAAGGCATGCCGCCAGTACTTGAATTTGCTAAGCGCGCCGAGGAGCATGTCAAGGGTATGATTACGCCGGGTACGCTGTTTGAAGAATTTGGTTTCAATTACATCGGCCCTATTGATGGGCACGATCTTGATACCTTAGTCACAACTCTTGGAAA
>JANMWF010000050.1:0-2572 GCA_031393845.1 Nitrosomonadales bacterium
GTAATTTATCAATTTACCAACAATGTGTCTGTAGCTTACTGTTCACGAGTATATAACGTTTAAAGCTATTTGTTTTTATTTATAAGAATTGTTGCATTTCTGCAACATCTTCCTCAAATAAAAAAATTGTGAAATTTTTTATAGGGGTGGACTTTAGTTTCAATTGCTTAAGGTATTTCTTGAATTACCTCAAAATCGTGCGTAATGTCCGCCATTTTGCTTAACATAATAGAGGCCGAGCAGAATTTTTCAGCAGAAAGCTGGATGGCACGCTCAACTTGCTCGAGTTTGAGATCTTTGCCGGTCACAATAAAATGAAAATGAATCTTGGTAAAGACCTTGGGGTCTTCTACAGCCCGTTCGGCTTCGATGTTTACCACACAATTCGTCACTTGTTGGCGGCTTTTCTTGAGGATGTGAATAACGTCGTAAGTGGTGCAGCCGCCCGTGCCGAGCAGCACCAGCTCCATTGGACGCGGCCCGAGATTACGGCCACCACCTTCGGGAGGACCATCCATCAGGATGGCATGACCGCTTTCGGTTTCGCCCAAGAAGGAAACCTGCTCTACCCATTTAATGCTTGCTTTCATATCGCCGTTACCTTTGTATTGATTTTCAAAATGCGTCATATTTTAACCGATACTACAGCAGTCCTTTGCATGATAAAAAACTGGTAGCATGAAGGCCTTCGCTGGAAGACGAAACGGGGAGATGGTAAGGCATTTGCAATGCCTTAGAAAAGAACATCTAAATTCAGGTTGTGGAATAGTGCGATATTTTGGTAGAATCGCGCCCTTAAATTTTTGTTGAAGGGTAGTTTGTTTATGACGACTGTGCGTGTTAAGGAAAATGAACCGTTTGAAGTGGCGATGCGTCGTTTTAAGCGTTCAGTGGAAAAGACTGGTTTGCTAACAGAATTGCGCGCTCGCGAATTCTATGAAAAACCTACAGCGGAACGTAAACGCAAGCTGGCTGCTGCCGTGAAACGGCATTACAAGCGCCTGCGTAGCCAAGTCCTGCCGCCAAAGTTATATTAATCCCCAGTTGTTAGCGACTACGCATTGATGCGGAGTCAGCCGTTAAATTTCCCGCGAGATTGAATTCAACATGAATCTGACGCAGCAAATCAGAGAAGACATGAAGACGGCCATGCGCGCTAAGGATTCGGTGCGCCTCGGTGCTATCCGCCTGTTGCTGGCCGCAATCAAGCAACGCGAGGTAGATGAACGTATCGAGTTATCAGATGTTGACGTCATTGCAGTCATCAATAAAATGATCAAGCAACGGCGCGATTCAATTATCCAGTTTGAAGCGGCAGCTCGGCAAGAGTTGGCCAACATTGAGAAGTTTGAAATCAGTGTACTGCAAACATATATGCCGCAGCCGATGACTGAAGCCGAAGTGGAAGTTGCAGTTAACGATGCCATTGCCAGTAGTGGTGTTCATAGTGCCCAAGAAATGGGCAAGGTGATTGCGTTGCTAAAGACGAAACTAGCGGGTCGAGCAGATATGGGCAAAGTTTCAGCGCTGGTGAAGGCGCGTTTATCTAAGTAACATTATTTATTGTGCATTGCTTAAATTAAGCAATGTGAATGAATATTGAATTCGCACCGTAAAGTCGTAGTCCACCACTTAATCGCACAGTCGTTTTCGCGTTCACGAATTAATGATAGCTGCAGTGAATATGAATCTGTCTCGAATTACGTAAAATCAGTAATCAATTACTCCTCGGTGTACATACCACATTGGTAAAACGAGAGGCGGAGCCAGGATGATTCCAAAAAATTTCATTCATGATTTGCTCAACCGTCTCGACATTGTGGATGTAATTGAGCGTTACGTTCCGCTTAAAAAAGCTGGCGCTAATTATGTTGCCTGCTGCCCTTTCCACAACGAAAAATCCCCCTCGTTTACCGTCAGTCAAAATAAGCAGTTCTATCACTGCTTTGGCTGCGGCGCGCATGGTACGGCTATAGGGTTTGTTATGGAGCACGGTGGGTTGGGTTTTGTCGATGCAGTGGAAGAGTTGGCGCGCAGTGCTGGCGTGACGGTGCCACGCGAAGCCCCGGAGCCGGAACAAGCGCAACAGCATAAAGTTACACCTGATTTGTACGAAGTAATGCAGTCTGCTACACGGTATTATCGTGACCAGCTCAAGCAGTCGTCACCCGCCATCGACTATCTTAAGCGGCGCGGTTTAAGTGGCGAAATAGCGTTACGCTTTGGCATCGGCTATTCACCGGAGGGCTGGCAAAATTTGGGAAGTGTCTTTGCAAACTATCAGGACAGTAGCCTCTTGGAGACGGGTCTTGTAATAGAAAACCAGGACGGCAAACTGTACGACCGTTTCCGCGACCGCATCATGTTCCCTATTGTGAATACGCGTGGGCAGGTGATTGGCTTTGGTGGGCGAGTGCTGGACTCGGGTGATCCCAAGTATCTGAACTCGCCGGAGACCGCGCTATTCGAAAAAGGACGCGAGTTATATGGCCTGTTCCAGGCGCTGAAAGTCATACGCGCCAAACGACAGGTTTTGGTGGTAGAAGGCTATATGGATGTGGTAGCACTTGCC
>JANMWF010000061.1:0-3261 GCA_031393845.1 Nitrosomonadales bacterium
CTGAAAACGGCTTGGCTAATGGCCACGAAAACCAACCCCAAAACCAGAATCTGAACGTTATCCATGGAAACCCCCTGAAATCAGCGAAATGCCAATATGGGCGCGGGTTTGAAAGGAATTTTCCCGAATGAGATGATGGACGGTTTGAAGTAAAGGCGGAACAGTTTTGAGTTTTTTGCTGAAAACACCCAGTCTAGAAGCCCTGTATTTACTGGTGTTCGCGGGTGGAGTCTCACCCATGAGACAAAGTACGGGTATTACATACGACCCGTACTTCCAAAGCGAGCGGAATAAACCAGGGGTAGGGTGGATAATCTGGGAAATGTAAAATCCAAAACCGTTCCGGTTTCTATTCCGGGGTTGTGTATTTACTACTTCGCATAATGTATATTATGTTAAATCATAGAAGAATTGACGCATTGTTAAAACAGAGTTTTTTGATGGCTTTGAAGATATGCATTCCAGAACCGCTCCTCCGTCATGCCTCGTTAATGTCACCTTCCAAGATACATGCCGTTAAGACGGATAACAAATAGGTCATCGCGCCAATGCCAAATAATGCAACAAATACTGTAAACAATCTTCCCGCTGGGCTATTCGAGAGGTCGACCAAAATACTCAACAAACTATCCGATGCGTTCTTCCCCGCCAAGTGTATCCATGAGATCAGCCAATAAATGCGATAGCTCACCAGTCATAATCACAAAATCGGTGTCAAATACATCGTCTGCTTCACTGGCATCAATTTGTTCCTTGATAAAATCAAGTGGAACAATGCGTTTAAGCTGCATGTTTTCATTTAAAGTAAATGAAATTTTGTCTCGCCATGTCATGGCTAGCCTTGTGGCTTTCTTGCCCTCTTTGACATGCCTGATTATTTCCGCTGAATCGAGAGCGTGACGTACATAACGCACCGTCGCTTTTTCATCTCCCGTGCCGCATAGCTCACAGTCGCGGTCGATGGTAAATGCAGCGGGTACATCGTTTCCAGCAAGCCATTCGGTCATAACTGAAGTGGGTGATTTCCGGGTTTTAACCAGTGCAAATGAACATTCCTCAATTGATTTATGTAACAACTCGATCAACTCATCGGCCTTTGCCGCATTGGAAGTATCGATGACAAGCCAGCCGTTAACTGGATCAATCCATGCATAGGTCTTGCGACGGAGTGCGAATGCGCGTGGCAGAAGCTCGCTAGTGACGAACTCCTTTATTTCCTTCATTTGCTTGCGGCCAGGCTTGTACCCTTGTTGCTCTTCAATTTCAGCAGCACGCAATTTCGCAAATTGATTGATAACGGAAACGGGGAGCAATTTTTTTTCCACACCCAGAGCGATTAACATTTGCTGCCCCAGGGTATGCACAAAAGGCTCGTCTTCGGCTTTGGGAGAAACCCAGCCACGACTTTGCATTTCCATGCTGAGACAACTATGTAGAGTGTGTTTTGAAAGCGCTGCTTCAAGTTTAGCAGGTGAGACATTCCAGTTGGTGATGCGATATATTTGCAGGTTCTTGAACCACATGTTTAGCACTCAAATTTTCTATTATACTAAATAAATGCGACCCAAATTTAAACGCAATGATGATTTTTGAGTTATCAATTCAGTGGGTCTTTGTGATGGGGCGGATCGCTGTATCCAATTGCTAACGCGCTTGTTTGCGGGCTCTTTCGGATTTTATTGTTAATGCTTTTTGCACCAATGCGCAAAAAGCGACCAAATCCTGTCGGGGATAATCATCTTGCGCGCCATTGTCCTGGAAAAATTCGGCAATCCAATGTGCATCCAATTCTGCTTTTCCCGTTTCCTGCAAATATTCCGTTGCAGCCATTTCAACATATTCACTCAATTTGCGCATTTTTCTCTCTAACCCCAGCCGAAGTCTGTCAGTAATCATTCATGAAACTCGAAGCAGGTGGATACTGAAAAATTTATTGGCATCTGTCCAAAACATCTCCGAATGCCAACCTGCGCTTCTCGCCAGATCCTGAAATTCATCAGACCGATATTTATAGGAATTTTCTGTATGAATAGACTCCCCCTTCCCTATCCAAAATTCCTCTCCTGATATACGAATAACTTGATCAAAGCGGCTAACCAGGTGCATTTCAACGCACCCTAACGCAGGTTTGTAATATGCATAATGAGTAAATCCATCCGGTTCGATCTCGGCCCCAAGTTCTCGCTCCATACGTGCAAGTAAATTGAGGTTAAAAGCCTTGGTCAAACCTGCCTTATCGTTATAGGCGGCATTGAGAACTGTCGGATCTTTTTTGCAATCTACACCTATCAGCATTGAACCATTGGGCCCGATTAATTTGGCTGCTTTGCGCAAAAGATATTGCGCTTCTTCAGGTGTGTAATTGCCGATAGTAGAACCGGGAAAGAAAATTACTGGGTGTAAACCACTTGACATGGACAAAGGCAGGGCTTGAAGCTGAGTGTAATCCGCACACACGGCTAATATTTTGATGTTGGGGAACTGCGCGGCCAAGCGCGCTTCGGTTTGCTCTAACTGCGGTTTGCAAATATCGATGAGCAGACATACTGCTGAAGAATCCATATGACGCAAAAGCAATGGCGTCTTCACGGCGCTGCCGCAACCAAATTCGACAAGGGCGCAAGGTTGGCCGATAAGGCCCATCATCTCAGCACTGTGCTCATCCAGAATGGCCGTTTCAGTACGCGTCAGATAATATTCTGCAGTTTCACATATCTGCTCGAACAGGGCTGATCCTTGCGCATCGTAAAAATATTTTGGTGGAATTGAACGCTGCCGCTGGCGCAGACCGGCACAAACATCTAACCGAAAATCTTCACTATCGACAATGTCTACTGGAATTTTTCGGGATTCCGTTTGCATTACAAATCCTCCGCCAAACGCAAACCTGAGAATACCCAACGACTCCCTGGCGGGAAGAAATTTCGATAGCTTGCCCTGATATGATCTTTTGCTGTTGCGCATGACCCGCCACGCAGCACCATCTGGTTACACATGAATTTACCGTTGTATTCACCCAATGCGCCCGTAAGAGAGCGAAAGCCCGGATAGGGTTTATAAGGGCTTTGAGCCCACTCCCAAAGATCACCGTACATCTGGGTCAGACCAGAACATCGAGCTCCATCTGGATGAAAGCGCCCGGAATCAAGGAAATTTCCTTCTATCGGCAACTTGGCAGCGGCGTATTCCCATTCGTACTCGGTCGGTAGGCGCTTGCCAGACCACCGCGCGAAAGCATCGGCTTCATAGTAACTCAGGTGA
>JANMWF010000071.1:0-2553 GCA_031393845.1 Nitrosomonadales bacterium
TCCTCGCCGACCAGAAATTCCTCGATTATCACGCGTGCGCCGGCATCCCCCAGTTTGTTGTCGGACAACATCATGGTTATAGCTTCATGAGCCTCCCGCACTGTCATGGCTACGACCACGCCCTTGCCTGCAGCCAAACCATCGGCCTTGATAACAATGGGCGCACCCTGTTTTTCCACGTAAGCGCACGCATCCGCTATCACGCTGAAGGTCTGGTAAAGTGCAGTGGGGATATGGTGGCGCACCATAAAACTTTTGGCGAAATCTTTGGAGCTTTCCAGTTGTGCCGCCGCTTTGGTTGGACCGAAAATTTTGAGTCCAGCGGCACGGAAGTCATCCACTATGCCAGCCGCTAACGAGGCTTCCGGGCCGACTACAGTAAGCTGGATTTTCTCGCGTTGCACGAATGCGATGAGATCTGGAGTTGCTGTGATGGCAATATTTTCCACGCCGCTTTCAAGCGCTGTACCGGCATTGCCTGGCGCGACATACACCTTCTGCACTTTGGTGGCTTGTGCCAGACGCCATGCCAGTGCGTGTTCTCGACCACCGCTCCCAACAACCAGAACTTTCATAACATAACTCCAAATTTGTCACAGAGACCACAAAGACAAAATACTTGGAGCAAATAAGGCGGGCTTGTGTCTCTGTGGTTAAGGCTTTTAATGTCTAAAATGTCGATAACCCGTAAACACCATCACCAGTCCATGTTCATCCGCTGCTGCAATCACTTCCTCATCGCGCATGCTGCCACCGGGCTGGATGACTGCTTTCGCGCCCGCTTCGGCCAGTACGTCTACGCCGTCACGGAACGGGAAGAAGGCATCTGACGCGACGACTGAACCAACCAGGCTGCAAGTCGCATTTTGTGCCTTGATTGTGGCGATACGAGTGCTATCTACCCGGCTCATTTGCCCGGCGCCTACGCCTAGCGTGCGTCCATCTTTGCAGAACACGATGGCATTTGATTTCACATACTTCGCCACGCGCCAGGCGAACAGCAGGTCCTGTAATTGCTCAGCACTCGGCTGTGCTTTGGTAACCACGCGCAGTTGCTCAGCTTGTACGTCCAAAGTATCAGGTGATTGCACCAGTAAGCCGCCATTCACTCGCTTAAAATCATATTGATTGTGCGACTTGGACAGTGGCACGGTGAGCAGACGCACATTTTGTTTTGCTGCCACGACCTGTTGTGCCGCTTCAGTTACTGATGGCGCAATAATCACTTCAACAAATTGATTGGCTGTAATAGTGGCTGCAGTATCTGCATCCAGCTCGCGGTTAAAAGCGATGATGCCGCCGAATGCGGAGGTAGGATCCGTTGTATAAGCTAACTTGTAGGCATTGAGCGGTGCATCGGCAATCGCCACGCCGCACGGATTGGCATGCTTGACGATGACGCAGGCGGGCTGCTCAAATGTCTTGACGCATTCCCACGCCGCATCGGCATCGCCAATGTTGTTATAGGACAGCTCCTTGCCTTGCAATTGAGTGTAATCGGCAATGCCGCCCGGCTCCGCATCCAGGTCACGGTAAAAGGCTGCATTTTGATGTGGATTTTCGCCGTAGCGCATGTCCTGCACTTTGGTGAAGTTGAAGTTGATTTGTGTTGGGTACTCGCTACGTGTACCGTCGGTGTGAATTGTAGTTAGGTAATTGCTGATTGCGCTGTCATAGGCGGCAGTGTGCGAGAAAGCTTTTTTTGCCAGATCGAAACGCGTGGCGCTGGAAACTGCGCCGCCATTAGCCTGCATTTCGGTCAGAATGGTGCTGTAGTCTTTTGAGTCGGTGACGATAGCCACATGTTCGTGATTCTTCGCTGCGGCGCGCACCATGGTAGGTCCACCAATGTCGATGTTCTCGATGGCATCTGCCAGTGTGCAATCGGGTTTGGCAATGGTAGCGCCGAACGGATATAAATTCACTACTACCAGATCAATGGTCGGAATGCTGTACTTCTCCAGCGTAGCGACATGTTCCGGCAGATCTCGTCGCGCCAAAATGCCGGCATGAACTTTCGGTTGCAATGTCTTCACGCGTCCATCCAGCATCTCGGGGAAGCCAGTGTAATCGGCCACTTCCGTGACCGGAATGCCGTTGTCGGCAAGCATCTTGGCCGTGCCGCCAGTGGACAGTATGGTCACGCCTAGTTGTTGCAAACCCTTGGCGAATTCCAGTACGCCGGATTTGTCCGACACGCTGATGAGGGCTTGTTTGATTGCTGCCATAGTTAAATTTTCTTTTTGTTCGTTTTAACCAGTTGAGACCTTTGAACAGACCTTTGTTCGGGTCGGGTATTGGGCCGCAAGTTCGAAGTTTCGCTTGGAGTACTGTGTTGCTGAATTTTCTTGCGTAATGTATTGCGGTTAAGGCCTAATAATTCGGCTGCTCGCGTCTGGTTGCCGCCCGCATATTGTAGAACGGTTTCGATTAATGGCTTCTCAACACAATTCATCACCATGTCATACACCGCACACGAAGGGTTTTCGCCATCTAGATCCTTGAAATAATCGTCTACTGCCTTGCGTACATATTTTGCAACGTCGTTTTCAC
>JANMWF010000091.1:0-11388 GCA_031393845.1 Nitrosomonadales bacterium
GTGGAACTGGCCATTATTACTGGTCGTACCTCCCGGTGTGTAGAGCTACGCGCGCATCATCTCGGCATCTCGCATCTGTATCAAGGCGTTCATGACAAATTTGCGAGTATGCAAAAAATACTTGCTCAGCTCGAGCTGTCATTGGATGCTGTCGCCTTTATGGGTGACGACGTAATAGATCTACCGGTAATGCTTCGTGTCGGGTTGGCCATCAGCGTGCCGAGTGCGCCACAAACAGTGCGCGATCGTGCTCACTATATTACCGAGCGAGACGGCGGGCATGGCGCGGTACGTGAAGCATGCGAATTGCTGATGTCGGCGCAAGGCACACTAGATGCGCAACTCGCGCCTTATTTGGCATGAATCATTCACTCGTCATTGACCGTTTGCGCGCTTGGCTCGCCGGATTGCCGCTGTTGTTATTGTTGTTGCTGCTGCTGCTGGCAGCGACTTATTGGCTGAATCAGCAAGTACAGCCGTTGCCGTCCATACCCGACAGCAGCAAGCGCCATGATCCAGATTTTATCGTTAATAAATTTGTCGCTACCACTCATAATGAACAGGGCAAACCGCGCTTTGTGATGGCTGCAAAAAAAATGCTGCATTACCCAGACAACGATAGCACGAACCTGGAAGCCCCCCAACTTACCAGCTTTGATTCAGGCCAGCCTCCCATACATACTTATGCGAATAGTGGAATGGTTTCAGGCAAGGGCGAAGAAATTTATTTACGCGACGATGTAAAAATCGTGCGTACTGCCAGTGCCACGCAAAGAGAAATTACATTCACCACTACTTATCTGCACGTTATTCCTGACCATGGCTTGGCCGAAACAGACCAACCTGTAACCATGATTGATGGAAGTAACATTGTGCACGCAGTAGGTATGAAATTTGATAATAAAGCGCGCATAGTAAAACTGCTTGCGCAGGTTAAAAGCGAATATGTGCCCGAAAAAAATTAAATACATCACTCTGTTCTGCATAGGGCTTATCTGCCATATGCCAATCAGCCAGGCGGAACTTGCTGACCGTGATAAACCAATGCATTTGGAAGCAAATCAGCTCAGCATTGATGATGTCAAACAAATCAGCGTTTTTGAAGGTAAGGTGCAACTCACTCAGGGCACGATGATTGTTAACGCCGATAAAATTGTAGTGGTACAGGACAAGGAAGGATTCAAGCACGGAACGGCAACCGGACAACCCGCCAGTTTTCGCCAGAAGCGCGATAATGTTGACGGATATGTGGAAGGATATGGCGAGCGCATTGAATATGACACCAAGACCGCAGTCATAGAATTCTTCGGTCAGGCGCGCATGAAGCAGGATCAGGATGAAGTGCGTGGGGAACATATTACCTATAACTCAAAAACTGAAATATTTCAGGTGAACGGTACCTCCAACAAGGGGCGCGTGCGCGCTGTCATCCAACCTAAAAATAAGCGCTCTCCAGTCGGCGAACCGCTGTCAATCAAGCCGACAGTGACACTAACCAAGCCTAACGAACATCAATGAGCGAGTTGCGTGCCGTTGCACTGAAAAAACGCTATCGTTCCCGCACCGTAGTGCATGATGTTTCCTTGTCGGTACAGAGCGGCGAGGTGGTCGGACTGCTTGGTCCTAACGGTGCTGGAAAGACCACCTGCTTCTACATGATTGTCGGGCTGGTCGCTGCGGACGGAGGCGATATTTTTATCAATGGACAGAACATTACTCATCTTCCCATCCATCGTCGTGCACGTTTGGGGTTGGGTTATCTGCCACAGGAAGCATCTATTTTCCGCCGCTTAACGGTCGCACAAAATATTCAGGCTGTGCTGGAGTTACAAGATTACGATAGCAATGAAATTCAAGCACGGCAGGATGAGTTGATGGAGGATCTGCATATTACTCATATACGAAACAATCCAGCTATCAGCCTATCCGGGGGCGAGCGACGACGTGTCGAAATCGCTCGTGCGCTGGCCACCAATCCACGCTTCATTCTGCTGGATGAACCGTTTGCAGGGGTGGACCCGATTGCCGTGCTGGACATTCAGAAAATTATTCGCTTTCTTAAAGAACGTGACATCGGCGTGCTGATTACTGACCATAATGTTCGCGAAACATTGGGAATCTGTGACCGCGCCTATATTATTAATGCCGGGTCGGTAATGGCGGAAGGCAAGCCCGACGAAATCATTTATAATGAAGGTGTGAGAAAAGTATACCTTGGCGAGCATTTCAAACTATAAATGCACACTATGCGCTACTCTTGTCCGTAAATTGCGTAATGAAACCCACATTACAACTTAAGCAATCCCAGCAGCTGACGCTTACCCCCCAGTTACAGCAAGCCATACGCTTGTTGCAGCTCTCCACTCTGGAAGTCAACCAAGAGGTGGCACGCTTGCTGGACGAAAATCCATTGCTCGAACGTGAAGATGAAGACGCAATGCAGCCCTATGCGCATGGAGATGCTGCCTGTACCTCCGCTGTAGATACTTCAGAAGTAAAAGATGAAGTGCCGCAACAGGCCGATGAAGAATGGGTAAAAGAAGACTGGAATGAATCTTCTTTTTCCGCAGCAAGCGGGCCAGATGATGAAAAAGAATCTCTTGCCGAAGTAGCGGCAGATACCCCCAGCCTCCGTGAACATCTCATCTGGCAGCTAAATATGAGCCAGCATGATGTGCGCGACCGAAAAATTATCGGTCTGTTGATCGACGCATTGGATGTCAATGGATATCTGGCGCAGCCGCTGGATGAGATTGTCGAAATGCTGCCAGAACAACTCGGGATTACTTTAGATGACCTGGAAACTGCACTGGTGCAATTGCAGCATTTGGATCAGCCAGGCATAGCCGCACGTACCTTGAGCGAATGTCTGGCTCTACAACTCAAGGCACTCCCGGAAGATACCCCATGCCGTGATCTGGCTCTGCGCTTGGTGTTGCAGCACCTTAATCTGTTGGGGGCACACGATTTTGCCAAGCTGAAGAAAATTCTTCGCTGTGACGATGACGCATTGCGCACCGTGCAATCACTCATCACCCATCTGCAACCAAGGCCAGGCGCTGAATTTGAACAGCGAGCTGCAGACTATGTAGTGCCTGACGTGGTGGTAGAATACCGCAACGGTAGCTGGCATGTACGCCTGAATCAGGGTGCCATGCCGCGCCTTCGCGTTAACCAAATGTATGCAAATATTTTGCAACAAGGCAACGAAAAAAACGGACAGCAATTGGCCGGCCAATTGCAGGAAGCGCGCTGGTTCATCAAAAACTTACAGCAGCGTTTTGATACTATTTTGCGTGTGTCGCAGACAATTGTTGATCGTCAACGCAATTTTTTTGAGCACGGCGAAACTGCCATGCGTCCGCTGGTGCTGCGCGAAATCGCAGAGCAGCTTGATCTGCATGAATCCACCATCTCCCGCGTGACTACGCAAAAGTTTATGCTTACCCCGCGTGGCATCTATGAACTCAAGTATTTTTTCTGTAGCGGAATTGCGACCGAAAGTGGCGGTACGTGTTCCTCCACGGCGATCCGCGCACTCATCAAGCAGCTTGTCAACCAGGAAGATGCACGTCACCCTCTAACTGACAACCGTATGTCTGGAATTCTGGCACAGCAGGGCATATTGGTTGCTCGGCGTACCGTGGCAAAATACCGGGAATTGCTAAACATCCTCCCAGTTAATCTTCGTAAATCACTCTAACTATAAGGAGCAGGCCATGAACCTCAATCTCAGCGGACACCATTTGGAAATCACCCCCGCCATTCGCGAACACGTGGTAAGCAAACTCGAAAAAATCGAACGTCACTTCGACAACATGATTGATGTCAATGTCGTCCTTTCGGTGGAAAAATTGAAACAAAAGGCCGAGGCTAACGTCCATCTCAGTGGCAAGACGATTTTTGTGGAATGTGATGATATGAACTTATATGTCGCGATTGATAGTCTGATCGAAAAACTCGATCGCCAAATTATCAAGCATAAAGAAAGAAATGCCGCTCGTCGCCATGACGAATCCGGCAATCCTCCTGTAATGGGGCAAGAATGATTGCAGGGCGGCTTACGGTCGCCCTTTACTTTTTATGAAGTGCTTGTATGAACCTGATCAGCAAAGTCCTGCCCCTTGAGAACGTCATACTGGATGCCGATTCAACCAGTAAAAAACGGGTTTTCGAAAGAGTGGGGGTATTATTTGAAAACACTCAGAAAATCGCACATAGCCAAGTATTCGATAGCCTATTTGCGCGCGAGAAGCTTGGCTCGACAGGCCTGGGACACGGCGTGGCTATACCGCATGGCCGCATCAAGGGCCTGCGAGATGCGACTGCCGCTTTCGTTAAGACACAGGCATTGATTCCGTTCGACGCGCCAGATGGTCAACCGGTTAACCTGATTTTCGTGTTGCTGGTGCCGGAACGGGCCACCGATCTGCACCTGCAACTACTCGGCGAACTGGCGCAAATGTTCAGTGATAAAACCTTCCGCGAACAAATACAGAATAGCAATGATGCAGCGGTAATTCATCAAGCATTTACTAACTGGGTGATGTAACAGTAATGGCACAGGTCAATATCCAACAGCTGTTCGAGGACAAACAGGAGCAGCTGGCATTGAGCTGGGTAGCCGGAGCGAATGGTGCTGCGAAAATACTTGATAGTGATTTGGTCAGCGCTTCTAACAAGGGTTTGATTGGCCACTTCAATTTGATCCACCCGAATTGGGTGCAGGTATTGAGTGAAATTGAAGTCGATCATCTTCAAGGGCTTTCGTCCGCCGCGTTCACAGAGGCGCTGACGCAGCTTGAACGTGGCGGTACGTTATGCCTGATCGTGGCGGGCACGGATAAGATCCCGCAAGAGTTGATCATTTACGCTAATCGCACACATACACCATTGTTCCGTTCTCCTCTGCCTAGCGTACATTTGATGTGGCTGGTGCGCCATTACATTGTCAAAGCGCTGGCGGAATCGACCACGCGCCATGGCGTGTTTCTAGATGTGCTTGGGGTGGGGGTGCTGGTCACGGGTGATAGCGGAATAGGCAAGAGTGAGCTGGGACTGGAACTTATCACACGCGGCAACGGTTTAGTGGCGGACGATATCACCGAGCTGTACCGTATTTCTCCGGAAACGCTGGAAGGGCGCTGCCCGGAGTTGTTGCGTGACTTCCTCGAAGTGCGGGGGCTGGGTGTGCTTAATATTCGCACCATGTTTGGCGAGACCGCGGTGCGGCGCAAAAAAAGTTTAAAACTCATCGTACATCTGCAGCGCCCTTTACGCGGCGATCTGTCTCATCTGGAACGCTTGCCGCTAGCGGCTAGTCATCAGGAAATCCTTGGCGTGAAGATTAGCACGGTGAGCATTCCGGTCATGGCCGGACGCAACCTTGCGGTGCTGGTAGAGGCGGCAGCACGCAATTTTGTATTACAGCAACGCGGTATCGACAGCATGCAAGAATTTATCAGTCGTCACGAGCAACAAATGCAGGAGCAATAAATCATGCAATTATTTCTGATCAGCGGCCTCTCCGGCTCAGGAAAAAGCGTGGCGCTCAAGGCGCTGGAAGACAGCGGCTACTATTGTGTGGACAACCTGCCCTCTGCATTGTTGCCCGTCCTCATAGAAAATCTGCATCAGACCGGTAACACGCGCATTGCTGTCAGCATAGACGTGCGTAGCGGCGACAGCGTGAAACAACTACCGCACTATATTGATCAACTTAAGCAGCAGGGTATAGATGTGCACTTGCTCTTTTTAGACGCGCAGACCGACACGCTGGTGAAACGATTTTCCGAAACGCGTCGCCGCCATCCGCTGCGTAATGCTCTACCTCCGGAGCAGACCAATGAAGGGCTTACCTTGCCTGAATGCGTGCAACTCGAGCGCGAAATGCTTGCCGAGATCAGTAACATCGGCCATCGTATTGATACCAGCGAGCTTGGCGCCAATGCCTTGCGTGCTTGGGTCAAAGATTTTAAGGGTGTTGACCGCGCACGCATTACCCTGCTGTTCCAATCGTTCGGCTTTAAGAATGGTATTCCGCTCGATGCTGACTTGGTGTTCGACGTGCGCTGCTTACCTAACCCACATTACGACCCCGTGCTGCGGCCATTAACCGGACGCGATGCGGCGGTGATTGAGTTTCTCGAACGCAACCAAAATGTACAAGATATGTGCGAAGACATCCGCAGTTTTGTAGAGAAGTGGCTGCCCTGCTTCATCGCGGATAACCGCAGCTATCTCACTGTCGCTCTCGGTTGCACAGGTGGCCAACATCGCTCGGTGTACTTGGTAGAAAAGCTTGCGCGTTGTTTTAAATTGCAACAGCAAGTTCTGCTGCGTCACCGCGAACTCGGTAACACTTATTGATTTTTGTATGATTTATGAAAAATTTCGTTACATTAACCATTATTTCCATACAGGAGCAAATCCAGGCTTCTCAGAGCAACTTTGATTTAAACCCACTGAAAGTATTTCAGTGGGGGAATGACGGAATGCTGCTTAGCATTCCTATTTACGATATTCAATAATCATTTTTTTTGCTATTAGCACCCATAAAGTTAGGCGATTGGATCGTGCTGTTGCTCGGGTGCTCTGCATTACATGGATCCCCGTCACACTATGGCACGATGGTGTAGCGGAAAAGGCGACCATTCGCAGCAGCGGCAAAATATTCAGTGAAGTGCCGCTATCCCGTAACCAAATTATTTCTGTGCCTGGCCCGCTCGGTATTAGCAGTATCACCATACTGGCCGTCAGCCAGCATTTGCCGGCGCGCTGGTTTGGCCCGGTCACCCAAAGCATCTTCGGCGCATTTGCACAGATTGCCGGCCAATTATTGTTGGATTATTCCGCACACCGGGCTGGTGTATCTGACCTCTATTTTTGCCGCGGTAGCACTGCTGTTTGGTATAGTAAATGGCTTGATCGCGGCACACTACCTGGATGCACCACACACCGAGCTCGAAGCACCAAAATTGACTGGTTGAAAAATACATGAAAACTATTGTACTCGCCCTAACCGGCGCATCCGGCTTACCCTACGCCATGCGACTGCTTGAGTGCCTGCTCCAAAGCAGTCAACGCGTTCACCTGGTTTATTCGCAAGCGGCACAAATAGTCGCCAAACAAGAGTTGGATTTTGTGTTACCCAACCGTCCGCAAGATGCGGAAAAAATCTTGGTGGAACGATTTGGCAAAGTGAGCGGCGAACTGCGCGTGTTTGGGCGCGACGACTGGTTCGCACCCATGGCCTCAGGCTCTAACCCTGGCGATGCAATGGTAATTTGCCCCTGCACTATGGGTACGCTGGCGGCAGTGGCGGTAGGGATAAGCGACGACCTTATCACCCGTGCAGCTGATGTCATGCTCAAGGAAAAGCGCCCCCTGATTTTAGTGCCGCGCGAATCACCGTTTTCCGCCATTCATCTGGAAAATATGCTCAAGCTGAGCCATGCCGGTGCGGTCATCCTGCCGCCCAATCCGGGCTTTTACTATCACCCACAAAGCGTGCAAGACTTGGTAGATTTTGTGGTGGCAAAGATACTTGATCACTTGGGTGTTGAGCATAAGTTAGTGAAGCGGTGGGGAGAGAATAATAGGACGCGTTGAGGAGCGAAGCACAGCTGTTGTGCTTGCAGCCACCTTGTGATGATGAAAGAGACTACAGGTTAGAAGGAGGAGCGAGCACATTAAACAGGCCACTGGCGGTAGAACTAAAAATTATTTTGGTTGCTCATTTGACTGGTCAGGTTTCTTTAAACTATAGTTCGCTTCATGCAAGCAGAATTAGACGCATTGGAAAGCAAGTTGGCTCGATTGGTGCATTTGACTAAACATCTGCGCGAAGAAAACCATCACCTGCGTCAAGAGTTGGCTCAAGCGCTGAGTCAAAGTCGTCAAAGCCACGACAAGATTGACTCTGTCAGGTCGCGCTTGGAGCGACTGCTGACGCAATTACCTGAAGAATAAACATGAGCAGAGAAAGTGCAAAAACGCTTGATGTCAGAATTTTCGACCGAGAATTCCGCGTCGTCTGCTCGGAAGTGGAGCGCCCAGAACTGCTTGATGCGGTCGCTTATCTTGATAAGAAAATGCATGAGATACGCGATATCGGCAAAGTTGTAACGATTGAGCGCATCGCAATCATGTCTGCCTTGAATATTGCCCATGAACTATTAACTACACGTCTCGGCACTGGTTTTGATATGAGTCAATTTAAGCGTAGAATGAATTCCATGGAGGCAACAATCGACGCGGTACTTGCGGAACAAGATGAGTTGTTTTAGGTTTCCCCTGCGGTGTTCGTCAGGCTCATAATTCTTTGAACCAATAAGCTCTGCTTAGGTCGCGACCCTTAATGTTACTGTTGTGCGCATCCCTTGTGGATGTACCTGATGTAACAGGGAACCGGCTCTCTTGAACCCAGGTTCAAGATATTGAGTCAACGGCACAGGCGGGGGTCTTTATTTAAATGCGGCGTAACGCCGCATTTTTTTATCGGTGCCGCCATGCATGGCGCGTTACGTGCAAGAATAACTTGAGTGACCGTAATGACCTTGTCTTCTACCCTATCAAAGGCCTTAATCTCATAATGGTAATGACATAATGGTGAATGTCGCGCCTAGGTTTCTATCAAGCTATCGTTTCTTCAAGATTACTTTCACAGATCGATTCATTTTATTAAAATTTTAAATGGAATAACGTGCGTTATTGGCTAATGAAATCTGAACCGAGCGACGTCAGCTTAGATGACCTCGCTAACCTGCCCGACCAAACCGTGGCATGGTACGGTGTTCGTAACTATCAGGCGCGTAACTTCATGCGCGATCAGATGTGCAAAGGCGACGCGGTGCTTTTCTATCATTCTAATTGCGCTGTGCCAGGCATCGCGGGCATCGCGCGCGTTGCCAGCACTGCCTATCCCGATGCCACTCAGTTCGAACGCAATAGCAAATATTTCGATCCCAAGGCCACGCAGGAAACGCCCCGGTGGTTTAATGTAGATGTGCAATGGGTAAAGAAAGTTGAACACATTTCATTGGCGGAGCTGCGTCGCCATCCACAATTGGAAGGTATGCGTATTTTGCAACGCGGCAACCGATTGTCCATTACACCGCTTGATCCTGCCGAGTGGAACTTCATTCTGAAACATCTGGTACGAAACTAATATGGAATGGGCGCTCGCCTATCTCGCGTTGGGTGCATTGGTTGGGCTGTTTAGTGGAATGTTCGGCATTGGTGGCGGAACCATTCTGGTGCCAGTGTTGCTGATGCTATTCAAAATGCAGGGTTTCCCCACTCCCTATATCATGCATCTGGCGCTCGGTACCTCTATGGCAACCATTCTATTCACGTCGCTCGCCAGTATGCGCAAACACCACCAGCATGGTGCAGTGAACTGGGTCGTAGTTCGTACCATGACCCCCGGAATTTTGTTCGGAACAGCGCTGGGTGCGCTATGCGCCGCATTTGTTTCCCCACGTGGACTAGGAATATTTTTTACTTTGTTCGTGTATTTTGCCGCAATTCAAATTCTGTTTGAATTGCGCCCGCAAGCCTCACGTCAATTGCCCGGTATAACCGGCATGACGCTGACGGGCACGTTCACAGGCTGGATCAGCAGCCTGGTATCCATAGGCGGCGGCACGGTTGTAATCCCGTTTCTAATTTGGTGCAACGTGCCGCTACGCAATGCAATTGGTACCTCTGCGGCGATCGGCTTCCCGGTCGCCGTAGGTGGCACAATAGGCTATATTGCTACTGGCCTTGGTTTCCATATGCTACCCTCTCCTAATCTGGGTTTCGTGTATTTACCGTCATTGTTGTGGGTCACGCTTGCCAGCGTCATTACCGCGCCTCTGGGCGCAAAAGCTGCACATCGCATGAAGATCGGGCTATTACGCAAATTTTTTGCAGTACTGATGCTGGTCTTGGCGACACATTTGCTAATAAAATTTATTTAGCAAAAAAATTTTCAGGCTTATGCGGGGTAAACTGTGCCGGGCTTGTCATGATGATGAAGAATGAGGCGTGTTGCTGCATGATGATCGTGCACTATTCGAATTGCCTGTCATGACGCGTATAAAATTTGCTATGGAATGCAGGCCGCTGGCATGGCAAACCACCACACTATGGATTGCTTTAGGCATTTGGAATTTTCAGAGATGAAGAGATGATATTAAAATTCACCAAGATGCACGGTGCCGGTAATGATTTCATAGTCCTTAATGGGGTGCGCCAGCGTATTCAGCTTACTCCGGAGCAGCTGCGCCTGTTGGCTGACCGGCACTTTGGCGTGGGCTGTGATCAAATCCTGCTAGTGGAAACTGCACAGCATCCCGATGCGGATTTTCGTTATCGCATCTTCAATGCTGACGGCGACGAGGTGGAGCAATGCGGCAATGGCGCGCGCTGCTTTATGCGCTTTGTTCACGATCAAAAACTGACGCTCAAGCGTGAAATCGTGGTAGAAACAAAAAGTGGCCTGATTGCGCCGCGCCTAGAGGACAATGGTCAGGTTACTGTAAACATGGGCGCGCCGATTTTCGAGGCGGCACGTATCCCATTCCTTGGAAGTAGCGATGTTGTTATCCAAACGCTAGAAGTGGCGGGCGAGACAGTTCAGATTACGGCACTATCTATGGGCAATCCACATGCGGTACAGGTGGTCACTGATGTGGAACATGCACCAGTCGCCATGCAGGGGCCGCTTATTGAACGTCACCCGCGTTTTTCACAACGAGTGAATGCAGGCTTCATGCAGATAGTGGACCGCAATCACATCAAATTGCGCGTGTATGAACGCGGCGTTGGTGAGACTCTGTCTTGCGGCACTGGCGCGTGCGCCGCAGTGGTAACCGGCATCCGTCGCGATTTGTTAGATTTGCGTGTGAATGTTGCCACGCGCGGTGGGGTGTTGAATATAGTTTGGGCCGGAAACGGCACACCGGTATTTATGACCGGACCCGCGATTGCTGTATTTGAAGGCGAAATAAATTTATAAGAGGACGACATGAAATCCGTAGACATCGCACTATATTTACAAAATAATCCACAGTTCTTTGAAGATCATGCCGCTATGTTAGCGGACGTCACAATCCCCCACCCTTACAGCGGGCGCACCATTTCATTAAGTGAGCGGCAGTTACTGACTTTGCGTGAGCAAAACAAAAGCCTGGAAAAAAAGCTGCACGAGATGGTAACGTTTGCTCAGGACAACGACGCATTACAGCAAAAAGTACATCAATTCACTTTGGCGTTATTTGGTGTGCGTGACCTGATGAGTTTGCAGAATGTCATTACGCAGAATTTGCGAGAAATTTTTGCCGTGCCTCATGTTGTGTTGCATATCTGGAAAGGATTGCCGCCCAGCTTGGAAGTGTTGAC
>JANMWF010000142.1:0-16292 GCA_031393845.1 Nitrosomonadales bacterium
CGTACCCTGCCCTTGTTTCTGATTGCAGCCGTCTTGCCATTGTCTGGCTGCGATTACATTAAAAGTTGGTTCATGGCTAAACCTGATATTTTTTATGCGACTTACGGCGAAGGCTATGCAGCAAAGCCCGATCTGGCTCAGCTCGAATACGAGCACCCGCTGTCAGTTAAAGAACTCGTCAAGGTTACGCCGCAGTATCTCGACACGTTGTCACAAGAGCAGCTCGACCAGCTTTATGCGCGCCTGCCTGCCGGGCCAATCCCCGATGGTGCATTCGACGGCAGTATCGTCTTCCCCAAGGGCAGTAGCGGCAAGCTACGTCTTGCTGAAATACTTGGCGGCCTGAAAGGCTTGGCAGCACAGTTCAAGGGTAAAAAACTGGAAATCATTGGTGAGACCTTATGGAAGGGCAAGGTTTTTTATCGCGATGAAAAAGTGCTGCGCAACCGCATCGAAGATCTGACCATTCTTCGTCCCATCATCGGCGCGGGTGAGATTCCAAAAATCAGTGTCGATGGCCGGGATGCATGGCTGCTGTTCCCGGCTAAATTGTACTGCGGTCAAAGCCTGCTGGATTCTCGGCGCGAGTCCATCATCATCGACTATGCCTTTACCGACGAGCTCCCCGGCTATCGCGAGAGGCCGGATTCTCTGGCTGGTCGCAACGGCCTCAAGGTGCGTGATGAAATCCGCATGATACGTCCCGGCCTGTATTTGGGCCGGGCTTATCTTGATCGCGCTTTCGGGCTGAATTTCATACTTGAAAATAAAACGCTAGCCAAAGCAGGCGAGACCGATTTTCTTGCCGGTAAAATCGCCCAGGAGTGCTGGTCTGGCGCATAGCTAGAGTATGACGGAAGTCTGACATGAACCGGATAACAGGAGGCATCATGGCGTTGCTGTGCTGTTTTAGCATGGGTGCTGCTGCGGATGACGGTGACCTGCCTTCGACAGGCCGCTCTCGCTTTGATTTTTTGATGGGTAATGCGCCCGTGCCGTACCCTTTGCCGCGCCTTATAGCGCGTATCCGTTCGCAACTCGAAGCATCAGGGGACGGGTTATCACCCCTTAAAGTTACACTGATTCCTCTAGGACGCTCGCTACGACGTTCCGTTGCCGCACCCGATTTTTTCCATTTTCCAAGCGTGGTCGCAGCGGTGGATGGCAACTCCAAAGCAGGTTATACGCCACTGCATGACCAGCTTTTTTTAGGTTATAACGAGCGCGCTGAATCAGTCGAAATTATTAGCTATAACGAGCAGGCCGGGCGTTTTGAATTCCAGGTCGTACGTGATTACCGATCTGGCGCACAGCCGAAAACCTACTACGCGAGCCGCGCCCTGTGTCTCGCCTGTCACCAGAATAATGCGCCAATTTTCTCACGTCCATTGTGGGACGAAACGCCCGCCAACTCTGCCATCGCCGCGCGCCTTAAAGCCACGGGACGCGATTTTTATGGCATCCCGCTTTCTGGAACTGATGTCTCCAGCGCTATTGATGCTGCGGCAGAGCGTGCCAATATGTTCCAGGTATGGCTGCAGATATGGCGCGAAGCATGCAGCATTGCTTGCCGCGCACAATGGTTCGATGCCGCACTTGCTTATGCCATGTCGGGAAATTTGCCTGAAGCGGATGAATTCAAATTCGCCGATCTGGAAGTACGTTGGACAAAAATATGGCCGCAAGGTCTCAGCATTCCCGGTTCCAGCATTCCCAACCGCGATCCGTTCGTGAATGTCGTTGAACCCCACATCAAATCACATGCCGTGTTGACCCATCCTTTGGCGGAGCTGGCACAGTTGGCGTACATTCCCGCCCAATTGGAACCGCTTAATCCGCGTCCGATATTACAACGCTGGACTACTCCGGATAAAACTCGATTAGTAGCCGGACTGGCTGGATTGTTGAATAAAGCTGACGTGCAAGCATTTGATCGCGCACTGGTAACACATGCCAAGGCGCAGTCGCAAACACTCACGCTGCCCTGTCGTTTCACACACAAACCGAGACGTGTCGTGTTCAACTGCGCTACCTCAGATCTGCAATTGTCGGGGGTAATTCAAAATGTCAGAAGCACGCTCAGCGGACAAATTGACCGACTGCATGTGGGCCATGCAAAGACTGCACTTGACTTGACGTTTTCTGGCCGGATGACAAAAGCCGGACAGATCGAGCTAATACCCAAGCGCGGTGCGAGTTGGGTTCGTTTGTCTGACGGGCGCCGCTGGTCACGACTGCAACTCAACACATTGCGCGCCGATGAAGGTTCCGCAACACTCACATTGATCGATGATTACGCGGCTGTACGCTCTGTGTTGCCCCGCTTGCCATTGATGACGGCAAGCGTTTTTGACGGCAGCCGCGCACTCGCTGAATTGCAAGTTGCATTAGGTCTGGACAAGCGCGAAGTTTTGGCGCGCGAAACTTCAGCGAACAAACTGCCGCCCGCAAAACTGGAAATCGTAGCGCCGCGCAAACTCTCAGGCAGCGCGGCCCGTTTTCTACAATACTGCGGACAATGTCATGACAGCACAGCTAATTTGCCGCCAAATTTTTTGCACGGCGATGACGCCACCGTCAACACTCGCCTTGATCATTGCGCTGAACGCATTTTTTATCGCCTCAGCATGTGGCATGTGGCAGAGGCGAAGCGCGGTAAAACCACCATGCCGCCGACCCCGGCACTTGCTGCATATGGTTTCGATGCGACAAGCTGGGCAAGCTCCGCGCCATTGGCTGATCTAATCGAAGCCGCGCGCCAACGTATCGTTACTCAGGGTGGCCAGCCTGATGTCGTGCTTACGCGGCCTTTTGAACAGCTGCGCAGTTGCCTCCCCTCCGTCACACCATGAACTGAAAGGAAGATTCCCTTATGAAAATCTCCTCCTGCATAGTCTGCCGTATCTGGTTATGGTCAGGCATCATTCTGGTCGCACTTCTGCTGCTGTTCACCGGGCTGCGTTTTTGCCGTGATGAACCTGTAGTATATGCAGATCCGGTCGAGCATTTTAAATACGGTTCTACGGGCGGCGACCGCGTGATGGGTTTTCCCAAACGGGTATTCCGGGCGTTGCCAGAAATCTGCGGCCAATATCTTCCCGGCAAGGGTTATGCGTCACTGGGCATGATTTTTGAGCCTGGACACGATCTTCCGGTCGGCATGAGTCAACGCAGGCACTTGGGCATCGACCGCACCTTTCTCAACTGCGCAGTGTGCCATACCTCCACCGTACGTGTGAAAGCTGATGCCAAGCCGATGCTGGTGGTTGGCATGGGCGCCAACACTTTTAATCTGATGGCCTTCGAGAAATTCATCAATAGCTGTATACGTGACGTGAAATTCAGTGCCGAATATCTGGTGCCAGTCATTCGAGCCCAAGCTATTCAAGAACATGGCGTCGAGATTTCGTTGCTGGATCGCTATGTGGTTTACCCTGTTGCCATTGCGTTGATGCGCGACCGCGTCACCTCCCTCATGCATCGTATGCGCTTCATTGACGCACAGCCGGATTGGGGGCCGGGCCGGGTTGATACCTTCAATTCCGCCAAGGCTCTGTTCAATTTCCCCATCGAACAATTGCCACATGAGGAGTTGCTGGGCACTGCCGACTTTCCAACTATCTGGAATCAGGGTAAGAAAACCAGAATGCAGTTGCATTGGGATGGCAACAACAATCACGTAGAAGAACGCAATCTCAACGCTGCCTTCGGCACGGGTGCCACTCCGCCCAGTCTGGATCACGCCGCCATGACGCGTATCCAGGTATGGAATGCCAGCGCCACGGCGCCTGCCTTTGAAAAATTTTTCCCCATCGATCCGGTCAAAGCGCAGCATGGCGCAACGATTTACAAGGAATATTGCGCTGCCTGCCACGGCGCAAGCGGCAGCGATTTCTCTGGGGAATATGTCGGTAAAGTCACGCCTCTGAAAGAGATCGGCACCGATCCCAACCGGCTTAATTCTTTTACCCCTGCGCTCGCCGAAAACCTGGGGACGCCTTACGCCGGAACGGCCTACAAATTTACTCACTTCCGCAAAACCTGGGGTTATGCCAACGCCCCGCTGGACGGTCTGTGGCTGCACGCGCCGTATTTACACAATGGCTCCGTGCCGACATTGTGGGACCTGCTGCAATCGGCGAATCAGCGTCCAACGCACTTTTATCGCGGTAATGACCTTTATGATCCGGTGAAATTGGGATTCGTCGCGGACGTGGCGAAGGATGGCGATAAATCCTACTTTGCCTATGACACAGAAAAGCCCGGTAACAGCAAGGCGGGTCATACAGGCAAGGCTTACGGAACTGAATTGACTGATGCCGATAAATGGGCGCTGATTGAATACCTTAAAACATTCTGACGTGGGTGTCTTTTTTGAAGGAGAAATATCATGACCAAACTCTGCAAATGCCCTCGTTGGCTGATCTCACTCGGTATTATTGCCCTCATTATGGTCGCGGTGCTCGGCTATATCAGTTGGGATCGTTTCTTCCGCGATTACGGGCAACCGTCTTTCTCCAGCGCGGACGAGCGCTTCAAGTACGGCTCCATCGGCGCTGAATTCGATGCCGGTATTCCCTACTGGATTTTTTATGTGCTGCCGCGCATGTTTCCGGAAAAATTGCCGAAGCCGGGTGGCCTTGCCGCCTTTGGCGTGAACTGGGAGCAGGGAAAAGAGTTGCCCATCGGCTTCACCAAACGCCGTATCGGTTTTGATCGCGTGGCTAATAACTGCGCTGCCTGTCATGTGGCAAGTTACCGCAAAACTCATAATGAAAATCCTGTTCTCATCCCCACCGGCCCCAGCCACACGCTTGATCTGGAAGCCTTCTTCCGCTTCCTGGTCGATTGCGCGAAAGACCCGCGTTTTAATGCCGATAATTTGATGTCCGAGATTAACGGCGCCGCCAAGCTCGACTGGATCGACCGCATGGCTTACCGCTTCCTCATTATCCCTATCACCAAAAAAAGGCTGCTGGAGCGCGAAGGGCAATTCCAGTGGATCTATCGTCATGACTTTCCAGAATGGGGAAGAGGGCGGGATGATGCAATGAACCTGACCAAGTATTTCATGATTCGCTGGAAGATGGATGACACGTTTGGGCCCACCGACATGCCTTCGGTATGGAATCTGAAAAAATACAAACCTGAGTTGGGCCACCGCATGAACTTTGCCGGTGATTCCCATGACCCGCGTTCGGTCGTTATGGATTCTGCGCTGGGCTTGCTAGGTGCGGCACCGCATGACAAAAATGATTTTTTGAAACAGATCGACTGGTTGCTCGACTACCTCGGTAACACGCCTGCACCGAAATATCCTTTCACCATAGACCAAGCCCTGGCCGCCAGAGGCAAGCCCGTGTTTGATGCAAACTGCATGCAATGCCATGCTTCCGCCCGAGCCGGAACTCGCATTCCCCTTGCTGAAATCGGCACCGACCGGGGTCGAATGGACACCTGGAACAAGCAGGCTGCCATCGAAGCAAATAAAGTTGTCAGAGACATGGGGCTTGAACGCAAAGGCCTGGTAGAAGAACCGTTGATCGGTTACGTCGCCCAGTTCCTCGATGGCATCTGGCTGCGCGCGCCGTATCTCCACAACGGTTCCATCCCCTCGCTTAGCGAACTGTTAAAAGCGCCCAGCCAACGGTTGCAGACATTTTGGCGTGGCTATGATGTTTATGATCCCGCCAATATGGGCTTCATTTCGCAAGGCCCGGAAGCGGAAAGGGCCGGTACGAAATACGACACCACCCTGCGCGGCAACGGCAACATGGGCCACGACTTCGGCACCGGGCTGCCGGAAGAGGACAAGAATGCGCTAATTGAATATCTGAAGACTTTGTAAGGAACGTATTCTCCTAATGACAATAGGGAAGATGCGGACTTTTTCAAATCCTAAGGAGAATGCTATGGAATATCTGCTGGTACATTTTTCACGCTCTCGACGAGTGGTGGTCGATGATATTTTTTCTGGACGGACCGAAGAGATCATAGAACTTGAAGCGGGAGCTCACATTGTAGCGCTGGGTTCGCCATGCAATTTTACCCCGCCATCAATAAATATTATCCTGCGCGACACTTCTCCGCTCACGCCGATGGAGGTGGTCTTTGATCCCGCATAGCTGCCGCGCTATGACCGCTCTGGCGCTCTTGCTGGTCTTGGCAGCGTCCGGGTGTGCGCACTATCCCGTTAACACTCCGCTTGCAACCTTCCAACAGGATAGCGGCTACCGATTTGTTCAGGATGCCGTCCCCCCGAATACGAACTCATTGTTTGTCTGCCTGGTGTTTTCCGGCGGTGGTACCCGTGCGGCGGCATTTGCTTATGGCATCATGGAAAAGCTGCGCGACACCAAGATCGTCTGGCAGGGTGTGACTAAGAGTCTGCTGGATGAGGTTGATTGCATTTCATCGGTTTCTGGCGGCTCGTTCACCGCAGCCTATTACGGCCTCTTCGGAGAGCAGATTTTCTCCGACTTCAGGACGCGTTTTCTTGAGCGCAATGTGCAAGGGCAGTTGCTTGGCAAAGCGCTGGCTCCATCCAACTGGTTGCGCTTGGCTTCGCCCAACTTCAGTCGCATCGATCTGGCAGCAGAGCTTTACGATGAGGTGTTGTTCAAAGGCAAGACTTTCAATGATTTGACTGACCGAAAGAAACGGCCATATGTAATGATCAATTCCACCAATTTGGCCAATGGTGACGGATTTCAATTCACCCAGGACCAGTTCGATTTTATCGGCTCCGATTTGGCGACTTATCCTGTTTCACGCG
The DNA here is from genome assembly GCA_031393845.1 of Nitrosomonadales bacterium. Taxonomy (GTDB): domain Bacteria; phylum Pseudomonadota; class Gammaproteobacteria; order Burkholderiales; family Gallionellaceae; genus Nitrotoga. The sequence continues at coordinate 6,776 of JANMWF010000142.1, forward strand.
CGGTTGCCGCCTCGTCGGCGTTTCCCTTCCTGCTCAGTCCTTTGAGCCTTAAGAATTATCAGAGTCCGGACAATTACAGAGTGCCAACGGATGCCCGCCTTGGCGTGGAGGACTTCTATGACAACCGCCGTCGCTATCAGTGGGCACGCAATCGGGTAGCTTATCTCGACAAGGACGCGCGTCCCTATGTGCATCTCATGGATGGAGGGCTGGCAGACAATATCGGGCTACGATCGCTGGGAGACGCATTTTTACGCACCAGTGGCTTTATTCGACGTTTGATCAACGAGGGAGAAATCGATAGATTGGTCTTCATCGTTGTCAATGCCCGAACCGATGACCAAGATGGCCTCAGTCGCTCGGAAAGTCCTCCTAGCCTCGGCACGGTCGCCTTCAAAACTGCAACCGTCGCGCTCGACAATTACAGCTTCGAGACCATCGAGTTCATGCGCGATAATGCTACTGCTCGCAAGCAAACACAGAAGGTGATAGCGGCCTGTCAGAAGATGCTGGAGAAATGTTCAGCTCAGCGCGTGCAACAGTTGGCGAAGACCATCGATCCTTACGTGATTGAGGTGAATTTCGAGGCGATTCCAGATCCCGAGCGGCGCAACTACTTCCTTGGCCTGCCGACCAGTTTTTCCTTGTCGCGTGATCAAGTGAAAGACCTAGTCGAAATTGGCCCTCAATTGCTGGACCAGTCCCCTGACTTCAAGGCCCTGCTGGAGTCACTTTCTGGACACTAAGCATGAACTTGACCGTTCGTAATGACTCAATAATGCCTCACATCAACTGTATGGCCACTGAACAGTGGCCAGCTACGGACCCGGGAAAATGATCACTCGGGACGGGACAGAGCGGTCACCTCAACTGTTTAATGTGGCAACAAACAGGCATTATTTTTGAATACATGTTGCAAAAGGGAAAATTATGGTCATAATGTCCGCTATTATTCCCATAAATGGAGTTCGCCATGGCTACAGTCCTCTACACAGGCCCCGACCGGGATATGGCGGCGAGCTACCTCACCGCTGCGCTTAAAACCCACAAACAAGCAGAGATTGCCCGCCATTTGGGCGTTGATGCCCGTACCGTCCGCCGTTGGAAGGTCGAGCAGTCAGTGCCCGCTCATTACGCATTCGGGCTGCAACGTCTCCTGCCACTAAAGTTGCCGCTTGCTGACGATGCCCCATTCACCTTCATTGACCTTTTTGCCGGCATTGGCGGCATCCGCATGGCCTTCGAGAGCTTGGGAGGGCATTGCGTGTTCACTAGCGAATGGGACAGCTATGCGCAGAAAACCTATGCCGACAATTATCCAGGCGGTCACCATATCAATGGGGACATTACTCAAGTGGACGCGACAGACATCCCGGATCACGACGTCCTGCTGGCGGGTTTCCCTTGCCAACCTTTTTCGATAGCAGGAGTTTCCAAGAAAAATGCTCTCGGTCGCGCGCACGGTTTCGCTTGCGAAACGCAAGGCACACTATTCTTCGATGTTGCACGCATCATCGAAGAGAAACGACCGCGCGCCTTTCTGCTGGAGAACGTCAAGAACCTTGTCTCGCACGACAAGGGGCAAACCTTTAACGTCATTCGCCGGACTCTGACAAATGAGCTGGGTTATCACATCCATTGTCGCGTGATAGACGGCGCCCACTTCGTGCCGCAGCACCGCGAAAGGATTCTCATAGTCGGTTTTCGCGAACCAACAAATTTTGATTTCGACGCCCTGCCTTTGCCCGCCAAGGGCAGGCGCACATTGCGCGAAATTTTGCACAAAACTGATAGTAGCGAGCCGCATTTGCCGTGGGACGGGGACCGCTTTTTTATCCATGCCAAGCGACAAGTTGACCCAAAGTACACGCTTACAGACAAGTTATGGGCTTATTTACAAGGCTATGCAGCAAAGCATCGAGCCAAAGGCAACGGCTTCGGCTTCGGACTGGTCACTCCCGACAGTGTTACTCGCACCCTGTCTGCGCGTTACTGCAAGGACGGCTCGGAAATCCTTGTCTATCAGGGGGAAGGTATCAATCCGCGCCGTCTGACGCCACGCGAATGTGCACGGCTGATGGGATTCCCAGACACGTTTAGAATTCCGGTGTCGGATACGCGGGCTTACAGACAATTTTCCCAAGCGGCAGTTGTGCCGATGATAGAAGCAGCTGCTAAACTCGTGACTTCTTTCATTTCCTCCAAGGAGTCGGCGGACATGGTTACTACCATGACCTCGCCGAAAGACATCATGGCTATAGGACGTTGGACAAAAGAACAAGTAAAGCTGGCTTTCCACTTGTATTGTCAGCTCCCATATGGGCGAATTCACGGACGTAACCCGGAAATAATTGCATTGGCAAAGGTTATCAGTCGTACGCCTGACGCGGTTGCTATGAAGATGCTTAATATCGCAAGCCTTGATCCAGCCATTACGAGTACGGGGCGAGTAGGCTTGGGAAATGCATCGGCATTGGATCGAGAAGTATGGGATGAATTCCACTCAGATTGGGAAAGGCTTGCCGTGGAATGCCAACTACTTCGGCAGCAACTAGACAAAAATACCGTGGAGGACTTGGAGCCGGAAAGCGATGAATTATTGCCAGAGGATTACACTGGAGAAACCCGGCAAATTCTAACTACACAGAGAATCAAGCAGCATTTTTTTCGCCGTGCTGTACTAAGTAGCTATCGTGGACGTTGCTGCATGTCTGGCCTGTCAGAGTCGCGCTTGTTGATTGCCAGCCACATTGTGCCGTGGAGCAAAGACAAGCAAAACCGTCTAAATCCAAGTAATGGCCTTTGCCTCTCTGCGATTCACGATAGAGCCTTCGATAAGGGATTGATTACCATAACCAACGAATTTAGAGTCCTTGTCTCGACTGATCTGCGCCGTTGTGGAGATGCATTCGTTAAGGAGGTTATTCTTTCATTGGAAGGTCGGTCTATCGAATTGCCGGAGCGCTTCGCGCCGAGCACTGAATTCCTTGTCCGCCATCAAGCAGAAGTGTTCGTGGGATAATTGATATGACTAAGAGAGTTCATGTAAGTTTGAGCATCTCCGTTGGCGTGTCGAATGATTGAAGTCTCAATTTTTCACGAAGATGTCTTCTACAAATACTTTGAACCTTATCGCCATCCAGAATCACACCACGATATTTGGGGCGGAATCGGTCTTGAAACTTTTGGTAATGATTTGGAGATAATTCGTCAACATAATCCAGCATATGTATGGACCGTCGTTGATGGAGACAAAGGTTACGACCAATGGATAACGCCGGGGATGCGACATGTGAATCGGGTTTGCTACCTTATTACCCGACTGCCTCATCAATGGATCGATGTAGATTTTCATATTTCACACCATGCCCACTTTCTGACGCCGACTGGATTAATGCGTCAGATAAACCGCTTGAAGCGCCTCATAGCAAATTAGTCTGGGCGAGCCCGATGAGCATGGCTGATGCCTGCTATTCCAAGTGACTACGTCAGCTAACAACCTCTGGCTGTCACTTGACCAATTGGCCACGTCGGGGCAGGTCGACTTGTTGAAAGGGACTGCGCGATCCCGCGCAGTTTTCGTTAAGGCAGAGGTATGCAATATCGCTGGCAGACAGCGCTTTCACTATAACCAGTTGATTTACTGCGAGCGACCATTAATTTAGCGTTTCAACGATTTCGATGCTTACGGCTGCATAAATGATGCAAACAGGGCTTGGAAAAATATTTCAAGTTCTATAGCCATGAGAGGCCGCATTCATCGCTTGACGACCAAACGCTAGATGCGTTCTACTTCGACAACTTGCCTGTACTGCCCAAAGCAGCATGGGCATTAACCGCAATATTTCCACTCAAGAAATAGGAAATACTGTCCAGTTACGCGGAGCCGTCTCTGCCTGACATCTGATGATAGGCATCCATGAACAAATATAAGGTACTCCTGCCGCAAACCGGCTCATTCTTGAAAAAGCTGGGGCCCGGTCTTATAACGGGCGCTGCGGATGATGACCCGAGTGGCATTGCCACCTATTCACAAGCGGGAGCCGGATTCGGCTATGCAATGCTGTGGACGGCATTTTTAACTTTCCCCCTTATGGTCGGCATCCAGATGGTAAGTGCCCGTATTGGCCGGGTGACTGGGCACGGCCTTGCCGCCAATATTCGTCTGCATTATTCCCCAGCGCTGCTCTACGTACTCGTTGGACTGCTTCTGATTGCAAATACGATTAATATCGCTGCAGATATCGGCGCAATGGCTGCAGCGCTTAAACTTCTCATCGGCGGGCCAGCTCACTTGTATGCAATAGCCTTTGCCATGATATCGCTGGTGCTGCAAATCTTCATTCCTTTTCCACGTTATGCACCCATTCTGAAAATGCTGACATTATCGCTCTTTGCTTATGTAGCCACTGTATTTGCCGTCAATGTGCCGTGGGGCGAAGTGTTCTATCGCACAATCATGCCGTCCATATCATTCAAAGCGGATTACGTGATGGCGGTGGTTGCCGTATTTGGCACCACTATCAGCCCGTATTTGTTCTTCTGGCAAGCCTCTCAGGAAGTTGAGGAGCTGCGAGCGACTGAAGGTGAGGCACCGCTTAAAAAGGCGCCAGAACAAGCCCATAGTCATCTACAGCGTATCAAGATCGACACTTATATCGGGATGGGGTTTTCCAACCTGATCGCTTTTTTTATAATATTGACGGCAGCTGTGACTTTGCATGTGCACGGCATTACGGACATTCAAACCTCTGCACAGGCAGCGGAAGCTTTGCGCCCCTTAGCCGGCGAATTCGCGTTCCTATTATTTACCGCCGGAATTGTTGGTACGGGATTGCTCGCTGTGCCTGTTCTAGCAGGTTCGGCCGCTTACGCCATAGCAGAGTCATTCAATTGGCGCATCGGGTTGGGTCGCAAGCTTTTGGAGGCGCGAGGCTTTTATCTGATTCTGATCATAGCGACTCTCTTGGGCGTAGCGCTTAACTTCACACCTATAGATCCAATCAAGGCACTATTCTGGAGCGCAGTCATCAATGGCGTCATTGCGGTGCCCATCATGGTAGTGATAATGCTAATGGTGGCAAGACCGGATGTCATGGGACAATTCGTGATCTCGCATCGTCTTCGAATTACAGGTTGGCTTGCGACGGCCGTGATGGCATTCGCAGTGCTTACCATGGCGATAACGTGGTTGATGTAACTCCGGATTGTTGCGATAAAGCCGAGTCCGACTATTAATTTTCACACAAGGATATTCTTAATGAATAATACAGACATAAAACTCCTCTCTATTCAGGTCGGTCTGCCTAAAACGCTGGGGACACCTGACGCCTCAGACACCATGGACCAGGAGTGGACGACCGGCTTTTTCAAGGAGTCGGTGTCTGGTCCAGTTTGGGCCGGAACAACTAACTTGGTTGGCGACGGGCAAGCCGATCTTCGCGTCCATGGCGGACCCGATAAAGCGATCAACGTCTATCCTTTCGAACACTATGCATTTTGGCTCGCCGAGCTTGATTATAAAGAGTTGCCCAATGGCGCGTTCGGAGAAAACTTTACCGTGGCAGGCCTACTGGAAACAGAAATATGCATCGGCGATATTTTCGAGGTTGGTGGCGCATTGGTACAGATTTCTCAACCTCGCCAGCCGTGCTGGAAGCTTTCCCGCCGATGGAGGGTTCAGGACTTGGTGGCACGGGTCGTGCGCACGGGCAAGACAGGCTGGTATTTCCGTGTTTTGCGTGAGGGAAACGTTCAAGCCGGAGCGGCATTGATATTGGTGGAACGTCCTTATCCTGAATGGACAGTCGCGATCGCGAACAACATAATGCTCCATCGCAAGGAGAACTACGTGGCTGCACATGCTCTGGCCGAGTGTCCGGCGCTCTCCAGCAGCTGGAAGGCAACCTTGTCCCGGACGACCACTACTGAAGTCGCAGCCGACACTTCAGCGCGTAATTTTCAATGAATACTAATTCTATTTAGCCAGGCGCGCTCAATATAAGTTGGTCGCGGTGCAACAGATGTATCAGAATTCTGATCGTTTGCACAGCGCCGAGCGGAACATGAGCCAGATTGCCATGGACGAGAAGAGAGTCACAACCATCCCCCTCGTCCCGGCTGGAAGAGGGGATGGTTGCTTGATCACTTTAATCCTGTTGTGTTAGTGCACTTATTGCTGCTTGATAGTCAGGCTCATGCGTGATGTCGTCCACTAGTTCTGCGTGCAGCACGTGGTTATTTTCATCCAGTACCAGCACAGCGCGTGCGGTTAAGCCACGTAATATGGAATCAGCAATCTTTACGCCGTAGTTCCGCATGAAATCTCGCCCGCGCATCAAGGACAGTGTAGTGACATTGTCCAATCCTTCAGCCACGCAAAAGCGACTCATGGCAAATGGTAAATCGGCGGAAATCACTAGTACCACAGTGTTGTCGAGCTTGCTTGCCGTTTCGTTGAACTTGCGTGTAGAAGTGGCGCACACGGCGGTATCCAAACTAGGCACAATGTTAAGGACCTTGCGCTTGCCGGCAAAGTCTTTTAACGCCACATCTTTCAGGTCTTTGTCCACTAGCGTGAATTCAGGGGCAATTTGACCAACGGTTGGAAAGGTGCCGAACAACGTAATGGGCGTACCATTCAGGGTAACAGCAGGGTTATTTGAAGTTTCATTAGCCATGATTTCTTCCTTTTTGTTAAGGTGTGTTATAGCGCATCATCAGCATACGCTTGTATTGGTGGGCAAGCACAAATCAGATTTTTATCACCACGGACATTGTCTACACGGGCAACACTTGGCCAGAATTTGTTATCTTGTACCCACTTTAATGGATAGACTGCTTTTTCGCGTGAATAGCTGTGTTTCCAATTGCTCGTGAGAACTGATTTCGCTGTATGCGGTGCATTTTTAAGTACGTTATCTTCTTTATCCGCTTTACCTGTAATTACTTCATCAATTTCTTTACGTATAGAAATCATGGCAGAGCAAAAACGATCCAACTCTTCTTTTGATTCACTTTCGGTTGGTTCAATCATTAATGTATCGGGTACCGGGAATGAAACTGTCGGTGCATGATATCCATAATCCATTAATCGCTTTGCAATATCCCCTACTTCTATTCCAGCGTCTTTTTTAAACGCAACGCAGGCTAAAATCATTTCGTGCGCGCAACGTCCATTTGCACCACTATATAAGGTAGGGAAATAATTTTTTAATGAATCTTTAATATAATTGGCATTTAAAATTGCGATGCGTGTTGCTTCTGTAACCCCATCTCTGCCTAACATTTTTATATATCCATAAGATACCAATAAAATTAAAGCACTACCGTAAGGCGCTGCTGATACTGCGTGTATGCCATTTCCGCCGCCAGTTTTTACTAATGAATGTGAAGGCAAAAAAGGAGCCAAGTGTTTTGCAACGCCAATTGGTCCCATACCTGGACCGCCACCACCGTGAGGAATTGCAAAAGTTTTATGTAAGTTCAAATGGCAAACATCAGCGCCAATATTTCCCGGGCTGGTTAAGCCTACCTGTGCATTCATATTGGCGCCATCCATATAAACTTGTCCGCCATTTTCATGAATGATGTTGGTAATCTCGATAATACTTTCTTCGTAAACACCGTGAGTGCTTGGGTAAGTAACCATTAAACATGCCAGATTATCTTTATGCTGAATTGCTTTTTCACGCAATTCGCTTACATCGATATTTCCTACTTTGTCACATTTCACCAAGACTATCTTTAGGCCACACATTGCAGCGCTGGCTGGATTGGTGCCATGTGCCGATGTGGGAATCAACGCAATATTTCTGTGCGCATCACCACGTGATTGATGGTATGCCTGAATGACCAATAATCCGGCATATTCGCCCTGAGCGCCGCTGTTGGGCTGAAAACTCATTTTTTCGAAACCCGTAATCTCACTTAATGATTTATCCAGGTCATCGATTATTTCATGGTAACCCGCCGCTTGTTCAACGGGTACAAAGGGGTGGATATGTGCAAATTCGGGCCATGTAATAGGAATTAATTCGGAGGCGGCATTTAATTTCATAGTGCAAGAGCCTAATGAAATCATGGAGTGCGTCAAAGATAAATCCTTATTTTCCAAGCGCTTGATATAACGCATCAGCTCAGATTCGGAATGGTAAATATTAAATACAGGATGTTGAAGGATTAAAGATTGACGATTCTTGATTAAAAATTTTGTATTAAAAATCTGTTCTTCAGAAATTTCAGAAGTGGTTTTGCCAACTGCTTGTGCGAATACATTAATAAGTGCATTCAAGTCATCGGCGTCGGTAGTTTGGTCAACAGAAATAGTAATCGCATCATCCGTATAACGAAAATTAATTTGCACCGCTTCCGCTAATTTTTTAATTTTCGCAATGTCTGCTCCATTTATTTTGATGGTATCAAAATAAATTCCATCTTCAATGAGATAGCCTAACTTTCTTAACTCGGTTGCCAATGTTATAGCAGTACAATGCACTTGTTGTGCAATTCCTTTGAGGCCTTCTGGCCCGTGGTATACCGCATACATACTTGCCATAATGGCTAATAACGCTTGTGCGGTACAAATGTTGGAGGTGGCTTTATCTCTACGGATGTGTTGCTCGCGCGTTTGTAATGCCATACGTAATGCTTGATTTCCGTCCGCGTCAATCGAAACACCAATGATGCGGCCGGGAATGGATCGTTTATATTCTTCACGGCAAGCGAAATATGCAGCGTGCGGGCCGCCGTAACCCATGGGGACACCAAAGCGTTGTGTGGAACCAACAACAACATCAGCTCCCCATTCGCCTGGTGGAGTTAATAATACTAAACTCAGTATATCGGCGGCTACAGCAATGGTGGTTCCATTTGCTTTTGCTCTTTTTACAAAGTCAGCGTAATCGTGAACTTTGCCATCAGCGGTTGGATATTGAAGCAATGCACCATAAATACTGCTATCTAACGTTCCAGTTTTAAAGTCACCAACCACTAATTCAATTCCTATTGGAGTTGAACGTGTTTTTAATAAATCGATAGTTTGCGGATAGCATTCGTTGGAAACAAAAAACTTGTTCGCTCCATTTTCAATTGCTTCGCGTGTGCGATTATTGAATAACATTGCCATTGCTTCTGCTGCTGCAGTGGATTCATCCAGCAATGATGCATTTGCTATTTCCATCCCTGTTAAACCCATAATCATGGTTTGGAAATTCAACAATGCCTCTAAACGACCTTGTGAAATCTCAGCCTGATAAGGAGTGTAAGCGGTATACCAACCTGGATTCTCTAAAACATTTCTTTGGATAACAGGAGGAACTATCGTGTTGTAGTAACCTAAACCAATATAGGTTTTAAAAACTTTATTTTTAGCCGCAACTCCACGTAAATACTTGTGGTATTGATATTCAGTCATCCCACATGGTAAGTTCAATGGTTTTTTTAAGCGGATCGCAGCAGGAATGGTCTGGTCAATTAATTCATCTACAGAACCTGCACCAATTGTATCAAGCATTGC
>JANMWF010000199.1:0-4055 GCA_031393845.1 Nitrosomonadales bacterium
CAAGAAGATGAACAACAAGAAATGATCATCTAAAAATCAGTTTGTACTGAGCTTTTTCTGGGTGTGTAGAAGGATGGACGCATCGCTAAGAACGAAAAACTGGACCTGCAATTTCATTTGGTAAGCTACATGTTGTTTCAAACTGATAATGTAATGGAAATTAACATTGAAGATTCCTGGAAGTCTCAATTAGCTGATGAATTTGCTAAGGAGTACTTTTTGCAGCTCATTCAATTTGTAAAATCTGAATACAAGAGCCATATTATTTTTCCTCCTGGAAAGCAAATATTTAATGCTTTTGACAATTGTCCGTTCGAAAAAACGAAGGTTGTCATTATTGGGCAAGATCCTTACCATGGTCCCGCGCAAGCTCATGGGCTATGTTTTTCTGTGGCAGATGGAATTCAAAAACCACCTTCCTTGCTAAATATCTTTAAGGAATTAAAACTAGATATTGGAAAGGAAATTCCAATTAATGGAAATTTGATAAATTGGGCTCAACAGGGTGTTTTAATGCTTAATGCAACGCTAACTGTAAGAGCAAATGAGGCTGGCAGTCACCAAAACAAGGGATGGGAAATTTTCACAGATGCAGTAATAAAAAAACTATCGGATCATAAAGAAAATCTGGTTTTTATTTTATGGGGAGCTTATGCCCAAAAGAAAGCAAACTATATCAATAGAAAAAAACATTTTGTTGTGGAGTCAGCTCATCCTTCCCCATTATCTGCTTCAAGAGGATTCTTCGGGCAAAATCATTTCAGCAAAACCAATGCGTTCTTAGAAAAGAATGGTAAAAAACCAATTGTTTGGTAACTAGCTGGCTAAAAAAATGGATATTATCAACAAACTAAAACATATCAAAAAGATAAATACTATGTTTTGAGTATGCATTTGCGCTGTGTCGATTACAAATAAAAGAAAATGGGCATGAATAAAACTTACCTTCGTTTAATACTGATCACGCTCCCTTTTCTGGGAGGGTGTACTACTTTTTTCAAAGCGTTCGAAGCAAAGAGGAGCGATGAGAAACAAAGCGATGAAAAGAAAAGCGAAGGGATCGTGGAGCCACATTTCATTACGCGGAGCATTAGTGATGCCGATACCAAGCATAAAATAGAAGAGAAACCTGCCGTCGTCGATGGTTCAGAAAAGGTCAAGCTGTATCCCGGCACTGGAGTATTTGTCAAAGGGCCGGCGCCAGTAGCAGGCGCGGCCAAGCCAGCTGCAGGAGACGAAATGATGCTCAATTTCGAGGGTGCTGACTTGCGCGAGGTAGTCAAAGCAATTGTCGGCGATATATTAAATGAAACTTACATCATTGATCCCAAGGTGCAAGGAGTAATCAACTTACATACGAGCAGCCCCCTTCAGCGAAAAGATTTGTTGCCGACACTGGAAACTATGTTGCGCATGAATGGTGCAGCGATCATCAGGGAAGAGGGCATTTACAAAGTGGTGCCGGCTGCTACTGCCACACGCGGTTCGATCACCCCGCAATTGGGAGACGACAAGGTGATATTGCAAGGTGGCCGCGGTTACACCGTTCAGATCGCGCCGTTGAAATTTATCGCCGCCAAGGAAATGGTAAAGATTCTTGAACCATTTGTTACTGAAGCGAATGCCGTGCGTATCGATGAATCACGCAACCTGATTATTCTTTCCGGTACCGAGCGCGAATTACGACATTTGCAGGATACCATCGCCATGTTCGATGTGGATTGGTTGACAGGAATGTCGGTCGCCTTGTTCACGTTGCAAAGTGTCGACGTTAAGACTGCCGTGGTTGACCTCAACAAAATTTTTGGCGCTCAGGCGCTCAGTCCGCTAGCTGGAGTTGTGAAGCTGGTACCCATCGAGCGCCTTAATGCCATTCTGGTAATCACGCAGCAACCCAAATATCTGGAGCAGACAAAAATTTGGATTGAGCGTTTGGATCACACCGGCGGGACCGCTGGCGGCATGCGCTTGTTCGTTTATCCGGTCCAGAATGGAATGGCTGAGAAACTGGCGACATTGCTCAATAATGTATTCAGCAAGTCAACAGCCTCAACTACGCTCCCGCCCGCGCTTGCCCCTGGCCTGGCTCCGGCGGAAGTAAAGTCGACAGAACTTCCTGCGGATGCAACCCCGGAACAGCAAGCGGCTGCTGGCGATAGTGTCGCGGTTAAGGGAGATGTACGTGTGCTCGCCGACAAGGACAATAATGCGCTGTTGATTCTGGCCTCGCCGGCCAATTATGAAAAAATAGAAACCGCCATTCGCAAGCTTGATGTACCACCGCGACAGGTTTTAATTGATGTCACCATCGCTGAGGTAACGCTAACAGGTGATTTGAAATTTGGCCTGGAATGGGCCTTTAATAATGGAAGGCGCGGCAGCGGCAAGCTCGATACGGGTGACCCTGGGATTAGTGCATTAGCGCCTGGTTTTTCCTATATGTTGAGTAATTCCAATGTGGCAGGAGGGGTGGCCGCAGCGCTCAATTTGTTGGCAACCGATTCGCGCGTCAAGGTGATTTCCTCGCCGCACATAATGGTCACTGACAACCAGACCGCCAAGATTCAGGTCGGAGATCGGGTGCCAATCACCAGTCAAACCCAATCAGTTTTGGGCTCCACCACAGGGCTGATTGCTTCAATTCAGTATATTGATACCGGAATTCTGTTAACGGTTACGCCGCGTATCAATGCCGGTGGCCAAGTTACGATGGATATCAATCAAGAGGTCAGTGCGGCGTCCATTACTACAACATCTTCCATTAATTCGCCTACCATCAGTAAGCGCGCGGTAAAAACCACGGTAGTGGTGAAATCCGGAGAAACCATGGTATTGGGTGGGTTAATTACGGATAACAAAACAACAGCAAGCAGCGGATTGCCATACCTATCGAAAATACCATTTATCGGTGGCTTGTTCGGCACTCAGTCTTTTGCTAATACCCGCACCGAGCTGGTTCTTATGATAACACCGCGTTTGGTGGCTAATAATCAACAGGCGCATGATGTCAGCGAAGAATTCCGGAAAAAACTCAGCGGTTTAGGTGATATTTTTGAAAATATTGGAAAGTTTAATGACATGCCAAAGAAGCCAGCCGGATTGAATGAGCTTCTGGAAAAAGTTGGGAAGCCTGGTGACATACCCATACAAATGGATAAGCAAGTTAAATAAGTTCCTTTGTGCAGGTAGCTTCCCGGTTGTATTAAAAAACCGATGAATAAATTTTGCAGAAGCAGATTGCAAATACCCTATTGGCTGACTTTCTCGTTGAGGTAAAATCAACAAGTTAATTTTTGCTAGCCACTCTTTTGCATAAAGACTGGCCTGCAGAGGGGGTTTCTGTCCACTTTCCTTCGCATAGTTTAGCCTTGAGCGTCTCTCTGCATACTAATCCAAAGAAACCAGCCTTGCATTTGGTTGCTGCTCCAATATTATATTGCTCATCAATAGTTTTCTGGTCTGGATTGGCCACAGGTGCTGGAGCAGCAGCAACAGGTGCCGGAGTAACAGCAACAGGTGCCGGAGTAGCAATGCGATAAAAACGGTTTTTAAGCGATTGCCCTTTTACACGGTCATACTTATCACCCATTGCAGTACCCAACTTATCTATGCGTTCATCTGGATGAGGATGTGTTTTGAACAATAGCGCAACATTGCCATCATTTTTGGCAAAGTGACCGATTTGCTGTAGCACTGCGGGTAAGCCAAAAACATCATAACCAGCACGGGCAGATAGCACGACTCCGACACGGTCTGCCTCAAACTCGGCATTTTTATCCAATGAGCGCGAAATGATCTCCGCCCCGCTACCAATTACTTTTTGTATCTTGTCATCACCGCCAACTTTATGAGTAACCAATTTGCTGCCTGCATCCAGAAGGTTGCTTTGTTGCAAAATTTTCAGGTGGTGTTTAAGGATTACGTGGCCTATCTCATGTCCTAATACGCCCGCAAGTTCTGCCTCATCTTGCAACAACAGGTACAAACCCCGCGTAATAAAAACATATCCCCCAGGAGCAGCGAACGCGTTCACGTCACCTGACTCGATGACGCCG
>JANMWF010000180.1:0-1699 GCA_031393845.1 Nitrosomonadales bacterium
ACAGGCGGATGACACACATATTACCGACGTGCCGATACAGCAAGCGTAGCCTGGGCTACGCGTAGGTTGGCGCTGAGCTTGTGAAGCCCAACATTCCATCACTCACCATAACTATCTACTCCATCGCCCATTTTTCACCCCAATTCGATACCACCATTCCCCGCTTTAAATCAATCGGTAGAGAACAGGTTCTCGCCTGTTCTCCTTCATCAAATCGTGCATGCGTTATTAATGAATCAAAGGGCAATAAGATTTGGGTCACTCTTCTTCTTGCTGCTGTAGAGCCCACATTTGCGCATATGTGCCCTGTTTCGCCAGCAGCTCACGCGTGCGCTTTATCTTCCGGTTCTACGGAAAGCCTCATGCCGACTGACTTCAGCACCGCCAGCAAAGTGTTCAAGGTCGGGTTACCCTTCGGCGATAGTGCACGGTACAGGCTTTCGCGCTGAACTCCCGCCGCTTCGGCAACCTTGGCGATGCCGCCGCAGGATTCGGCAATCTGGCGCAAAGCCAACAGCGCAGCACCTCGACCGTCAGGCTCGTTCATTTCCGACATGGCCTGCTTGAGATATTCGACCGCAAATTCAGGGTCTGAGCGCAAGGCATCGAGCACCCATTCCTCATGCGAGACCGAGGCGGCATGTGTCTTTTGCATTTTCATGTTGTATTCCTCCGTTGGTAATCTTTCCAGCACTCGACGGCGAGGCTTATGTCCGCGGCCTGGCTGCGCTTATCTCCGCCGCAAAGCAACAGTACGACTGTCTTGCCGTTGCGAGCGTAATACACGCGGTAGCCGGGACCGAAATCCTCGCGCAGTTCCCATACACCCTCGCGACAAGGTTTGCAGTCGCCAAAATTTCCTGCTGCAACTTTTGCCAGGCGAAAAACAATTCTTGCCTTTGTTTGCTTGTCCTTGAAGGAATCAAGCCACATTTGAAAAGGCACATGACCAGCGATATCGCGATAATGTTCTATGGTGATCATTGGATAAAGTGTAACTTATAATTCACCCGTAAATGAAAAAACTTTTCCAATAATAAAATTGCGCCAACCTAAGCGTAGCCTGGGCTACGCTTAGGTTGGCACTGAGCTTGCGAAGCCCAACATTCCACCACTCACCATAACCATCTACGCCATCATCTATTTTCTCGGGATCAATGAATCAAAGGGCAATAAGATTTGGGTCACTCTTCTTCTTGCTGCTGTAGAGCCCACATTTGCGCATATGCGCCCTGTTTCGCCAGCAACTCGCGGTGCGTACCACGCTCAATAATGCGCCCACCATCCATTACCAATATCTGGTGTGCGTCCACAATGGTGGACAGACGATGAGCGATAACCAGTGTGGTTCGATTATATGCAACGTTGCGCAATTCATGCTGAATCACCTTCTCGGATTTTGAATCCAGCGCCGAAGTCGCCTCGTCAAAAATCAGGATGGCAGGATTTTTGAGGATAGCGCGCGCTATCGCCACACGCTGTTTCTCTCCACCGGACAACTTCAATCCACGCTCGCCCACCATGGTGTCGTAGCCATCCGGTAACGATGTTATAAAAGCGTGAATATGGGCCGACTGCGCTGCATGCAATATTTCTTCACGCGAGGCTTCAGGGCGGCCATACGCTATATTGTAATAAATGCTATCGTTAAACAGCACGGTGTCTTGTGGCACGATGCCAATCGCGGCGCGCAAACTGG
>JANMWF010000189.1:0-2054 GCA_031393845.1 Nitrosomonadales bacterium
CATAACTCTGGCTTGCTGCACCTTCGCTCACGCTATGCAAAAATACGATGCTGTGCTTGTGTTCAATGGCGGCAAGATGGACGTTGGCAAGCTGAGAATACTCATCGGCAAGCCGGGTCAATTCGAAGTAATGAGTGGCGAACAGGGTGTGGCTACAATTCTCTTCCAGCAAATGACGTGCGATGGCATAAGCCAGCGCCAAGCCATCGAAGGTGGAAGTGCCACGTCCGATTTCATCTACTAGAACTAAACTATTCTCGGTCGCGTTGTGCAGGATGTTGGCCGCTTCCGTCATCTCTACCATGAAGGTGGAACGGCCGCTGGCGAGGTCATCCGAAGCACCAATGCGCGTAAAAATCTGGTCAATCTCGCCCAGCACGACTTCATCTGCTGGAACGAAGCTGCCGCAGTGCGCGAGCAATGTAATCAGCGCAACTTGGCGCATATACGTGGATTTGCCCCCCATGTTGGGACCGGTGATAAGCAGCATCTTGCGCGCGCTGTGCAGTTTGGTGTCATTGGCGATGAATTGCTCCACCTGTGCTTCCACCACCGGGTGCCGACCGCCACGGATGTGCAATACAGCTTCTTCGCTGAATGTTGGCGCGCTGAAATTCAACGTTGAGGCGCGTTCGGCGAAAGTAGCAAGCACATCCAGCTCGGCGATAGCTGCGGCAATGCGTTGCAATGGCAAAATGTAAGGCGCAAGCTGATCCAGCAATTGTTCGTAGAGCAGTTTCTCGCGTGCCAGCGCACGGTCATTGGCAGACAGCGCCTTGTCCTCGAAGGCTTTGAGTTCCGGTGTGATATAGCGCTCGGCATTTTTCAAGGTCTGGCGGCGGCGGTAATCGTCCGGCACTTTGGTGGACTGCACAAGCGACACCTCGATATAAAAACCATGCACACGGTTATATTCGACTTTCAGGGTGGCAATGCCGCTGCGCGCGCGTTCGCGTGCTTCCAGCTGCAGCAGGAATTCGCCGCAATTGGTCTGAATGTTACGCAGTTCATCGAGATCAGCATCATAGCCATCAGCGATAACACCGCCTTCGCGCAGCATACTCGATGGCTCCGCGCGCAGCGTACGTTGGAGCAACGCGATTAGTTCGGCATCCGGCTGCAAGGCAGCGGCTAGATCGCCTATCAGCTTAGAAGCGTCGGTGCTCAATAATATTGTATGCAATTGCGGTAGTTGCGTGAGCGTGTCACGCAAGCCGGATAAATCGCGTGGACGTGCGCTACGCAAAGCGATGCGCGCAGTGATGCGTTCTACGTCTACACAGGGTTTGAGCTGTTCGTGCACAGTTTGATAGATCGCCTGCCTGCTGCTGAAGCTCCGCTCTTCTTGCCCCTCTCTCGCTTGCGGAAAAGCAGATGCCTGCAAATTGCCAACTGCCTCCAGCCGTGCACGCAAAGTGTTGCGCTCGCGCAGCGGATGATGAAGCCAGTGGTTAAGCAAACGGCTGCCCATATTACTGGCGCAGGTATCCAGCAAAGAAAGCAGGGTGGGAGCAGGCTCACCACGCAAGGTCTGGGTGATTTCCAGATTGCGCCGCGTGGCAGCATCCATACGCACGAAATCCTCGGCGGCATAAACCTGAATGGCGTGCACATGGCTGATACCTTGCCCTTGTGTAAGCTTGGCATAGCCGAGCAGCGCGCCTGCCGCTTCCAAGCCTAGCGTGAAATTGTCACATCCGAAACCACTCAGGTCGTGCGTGGCAAACTGTTGGCACAGCGTGCGCCGAGCGGTTTCCAGATCAAAATTCCAAACAGGCAGTGTCTTGATGGCTGCTTTGCAGAGTGTCGGCTGAATGGCATTTTCGGCAAGCAGAATTTCTGAAATCTGCAAGCGTTCCAATTCGGCAGGCAAATTCTGCGCATCGGTTTCACTGACGAAAAACTTGCCCGAGGCCAGATTCATCCAAGCCAGCCCCACCTTACCGGAGCGCTCATGCAGCGCCAGCAACAGGCTGTCTTTTTTTTCGTCCAACAATGCGGAATCGGTGAGTGTGCCGGGGGTAACGATACGCATCACCTTGCGCTCCACCGGC
>JANMWF010000194.1:0-3128 GCA_031393845.1 Nitrosomonadales bacterium
GCCATCCAGCAGGTCGCGCTGAGCATCGGGACGCAGCAAGGACTGATGCGTATGCTGACCGTGGATGTCGAGCAGATGCTCACCCGCATCGCGCATCTGTTGCAACGTGGCGCTACGCCCATTAATGAAACCACGCGAACGTCCGTTGGCATCCAGCACCCTGCGCAGCAGGCATACATTCGCATCACCTATCAGATCTTGCTCGCGCAACCAGGATTTTAAATCGGGCAAGTCAGTCATATCGAATTCCGCACTGATCTCGGCGCGCTCACAGCCGCTACGCACCATGTCCGCATCACCACGCTCGCCCAACGCCAGCGACAAGGCGTCAATCAAAATGGATTTCCCTGCACCGGTTTCGCCGGTGAGCGCGGTGAAGCCGGAAGAAAAATCTAGCTCAAGGGAATCAACGATGACAAAGTCGCGGATACTAAGAAACTTCAACATTACAATGGCTTATTCCAGAGCAATTTTTCACGTAATGTACGGTAATAGCTATGTCCTACTGGATGCAATAGGCAAGCTGGCTGTACATGACGGCTCACCATCACTTTGTCATTTACCTGTAAGTCAAAATAGTTATGGCTATCAAAATGCACGCGCGCATCAGAAATGCGGTGCGGTAGAATTTCCAGCAGGGATTCGCTTTTGACAATAATGGGGCGATTGCTTAAGGTATGCGGACAGACAGGAACCAGAGCGATAAGGTCGAGAGAAGGATGCAGGATAGGGCCGCCAGCGGATAGCGCATATGCTGTAGAGCCAGTAGGGGTCGCCACAATCAAACCATCAGCACGCTGATGGTATAGATACTCACCATCGATGCGCACCTCGAATTCGATCATGCTGCTGATATTGCCGCGATGCACTACCACTTCGTTGAACGCGAGCGAATTAAATACCGCTACACCATCGCGCAAAATAC
This sequence comes from Nitrosomonadales bacterium, assembly GCA_031393845.1. Taxonomy (GTDB): domain Bacteria; phylum Pseudomonadota; class Gammaproteobacteria; order Burkholderiales; family Gallionellaceae; genus Nitrotoga. Next base: position 926 of record JANMWF010000194.1, read on the forward strand.
ACGTAGACAATAACATGCGCTGCTCAGTGACGAAATTGCCGTCCAGCATAGCGGCTATGGTTTGCTGCATGGTATCAAGCGAAATATCGGTAAGAAAACCTAGCCGCCCCTGATTCACTCCCACTAGCGGAATACCGAGGGGGGCCAATGTACGCGCAATGTTCAGCATGGTTCCATCGCCGCCCAGCACGATGGCCAGATCGATCCCATCCCCCATCGCGTCCAGAGCCATAATGCGATAGTCGTGCTGCTTAAGGTGCTCGGCCGTGAGACTATCCACCACTACAGAAATATCTTGTTCGGAAAGGTATGCAGCCAACCGCAGTAGCGGCTCGGTAATTTCCGGCGTCTTGTATTTTCCAATCAGAGCGATAGTTTTAAAAGGGAATTTCATAGCAAAAATTGTGGCTCTCTCTATTTTTTTGGCAACATCCCCTTCGGCATCCTTTGTGGATTTGGAATTGAGGGAGTTCAAATTCTCATTTAGAGCCTAAATTTGTCACAATAAAACCATGGATGAAATTAAACCATAACAATGGGTTAATTTCAAAACACGAAGCTCAAACATCGCAGCCGGATTAGAGAAACACGGTGTTGCCACTCTGAATATTATTCGAGGTTCTCTATAGGGCACCTCAAAAAATCCAATTTTCGTCACAACACGGCGTTAATCTAAAAAAATTATCGCTTACCTATCAACTATATGCCGCGCTCAATTTTTTTACTCGTGCCTGGTCTTGCTTTGAAACTTGAATTTTTAGAGGCGCCCTATATTTATTCAGACGCCAATTTGAGACAAGTAGTTCGACTATATCCCTTTTTTGTAAGCAAACAAAAAACGAGGCTAATCAAATTTTAGCAAAATATAATGCTCCCGCTACCCCTATTCAACAATCATCTCTCGTTTTTATGGGAGCGTTCTGGCGAGACGAATTCCAACCTTGTATTCATAACGTTTTATCTCTTCGTTCCCCATACGGTATGCTGCGCGCATAAATTCCGAACTGTATTTCCAAGAGCCGCCGCGAATAACACGTCCTACAGATCTATCATTTCCAGATGTTCTTTGCACCCAGGCACTTCCATTGGTTGGCGCACCTTTATAATTATTATGATAAGTATCCTCCGTCCATTCCCACACATTGCCAAGCATGTCGTACAGACCAAAAGCATTGGGCGGGAAGCTGCCTACTGGGGAAGATGACGCTCCCTCCCACGGAGCGGCAGACTCATCCCACTTGTGACCGCAATCACTGCAGTTAGCATTATTACGCCCGACATCATTACCCCAGTAGCGGGCGGTTGTCGTGCCGGCGCGGGCGGCATATTCCCACTCCGCTTCGGTCGGCAGACGGTAGCTTTTTCCGGTTATCTTTGATAACCATTGGGCGTAGGCTTGAGCATCAAACCAATTGACACAGGAAATTGGGCGGTTATCAAACTGGCGGTCGCCAGCAAGGTCTTTACGAAAGACAAAATCACCCGAATTGCGGCCAGCACGTTCTTCAACCCAACCGCTTTCGTTGACTGCCCAACATGTTCCTGCATCATGTTTTGTATCGCCCACAAATGTTGCATACTGACTTCGGGTAACTTCGGTTGTGCTTAAGGCAAAGGACGGTAGAGTGACCCTATGAACGGGACTTTCATCAACGCCGTGCCCGACCTCATTACCCGGCGAACCCATGTCAAAACTCCCTGCAGGGATGACTGTCATTTCTGGGCAGCCTGGGCAATCTTTGAATGTTCCCTTTTTAACCTCAGCCTGTTCAGGTTCGTGTCGTTTACCTGCAGCATTAAGTTGCGCCGCGCCCAATTGGACCTCAATCTTCTTGATCGCACCATCTCCCACACGGATTTTTTGTTCGAATATGCGATCATTCAAAGCATCGACTTTCTTTTGCACCCGCAACTTCGACGTGCCCGCAGACACCTGCACGTCCAGCGGGCATACGCCCTTGAGTTTATCGTCGACGAATACTTCAGCATCCATGTCATCAATTTTACAGGTGACACTCAGCAATGATCCCTTCCTCGCCTCAGTCTGCTCCAGGCTCGACTCCGCTGGTTCCTGAAGCTTGGCTTCGGCGTTACTTTGCGGCGCACCCAATAACACTTCGACCGTTTTGATCACGTTATCGCCCATGCGAATTTCTTGCTCGAATATGCGTGCACTGGATGCATCAACTTTCTTTTGTACCTT
>JANMWF010000248.1:0-2792 GCA_031393845.1 Nitrosomonadales bacterium
ATATATCCCAAACGCGCCTGTTTGCGCTGCTTGGTGATGGGAGGAAACTTTTTGACGATTGCGACGGGTAGGCTCATATCAGGTTAGCTCGCATTCATATTCAGCTTCACCGCAACATCCGCCACGCCGATCTTGAACAGAAACTTGGCGGCGGTATCCAGCGTTTTAATTCCCGTGTTGCACGCTTGCTTGTTTCCAGCGGCTTGCCGTCGGCAATGATCATGTAGCCTTGCGCCATGACGGCGTAATGCAATTGGATGCGCTTGATGGCATTGGCATTGAGCAATAGCTTGAGTTCGCGTTCGGTCATGCCTTTATTCCTCTAGCAGAATTGAACTCGTATCAAACAATTTCCCTTGCTCCACAACCACAAGCAGATCACCAGGCTTTACTTGCAGAAAATCACACAGCTTGGATAGCACTTCGCGGTCAAAGCTGTTGACCTTGTCGCAGTAGTAGCGATCCATCGTAGCGCGGGCTATTCCCGTCGCCCGGCACACATCAGATACTTTGAGACGCTTCGCGCCCAGGATGGTAGATAAGCGGCAACTGATCATTGTTTGATAGTAAATATTATTCGATGTCGAGTAATATATAACCCGCTCGGATAAATGTCGAGAAAAAATTTAATTTGCGAAGGAACTGATAATGATCAAATTCAATCTTGCCTTAACGCTTGCAATGGATGCGCATGAAGGACAAATAAGGAAAGGCCCAGCAAATAAATTGGGAGTGCCGGTTTCTTACATTTCCCACCCCGTTGCGGTAGATTCTCCAGGATTCAAAGGAGCCGGACATCGGCATATTCGTGATGAAAGTTTTCGATGCAATCGCTGGCAGCAGCATTGGCGCGTCTGCTGGGCGCGGCGTGGGATAGATTGGACTGAAGGAGTTTTGCGGTGGGGCTGAAGGCGAATGCAGGCCAGGCGAAACCTACACCGCAGCGGCCCGCTCCAGCGTAGCGACCGGTAAATACAAGCACAGCGGATTATCCACGCAAACAATAAACCCCAACTTCACGTAAAACGCTTTTGCCTTGTCATGCTTGGCATCCACCACCACGGCATATAATCCCACCCGTTGCGAAAACTCCACAGCCAAACGCAACACAAACGCCAGCAAATCCTGACCCACCCCCTTGCCCTGATGGTGCGCATCCACCGCCAATCGTCCGATGCGCAGAACGGGGGCGGGATAGCGTGGCAATTTAGCCTGGGAAGATAATGCGGAAGTGGCAACCTGACCGGCGCTCACCGTGACAAACCCGATGACGCTCACGCCATCGTCAGCCAGTGCCACATAGGTTTTGCCGAAACCACGGCGTTGTTGCTGCCCGGCCTGGCGCAGCAGAAAATCATTCAGTGCAGCATCGCCACAATCAAACCCCTCGCGACGATGCTCTGCCCCCAGCAACTGGACAGCAACCATCGCTTAACGGCGCGCCATCAATTTGCGTAAAGCAGCATTAGGTTTGGGGGGCTTCTCGATGGATGCGGTGAACGCCTCAAAATCCCGCTGGGTCAGCAACAGCGTATCGGTCTCCGACACAATTCGGCGCGCAGCCTCAAAAGCGTTTTGTAACATAAAGCTGGAAACCGTTGTTCCCATTAGCGCAGCGGCACGTTCGATCATCGCTTTCGCTTCGGCACTGGTGCGCAGACTGATCCGGGCGGATTCATTGGTTAGGGTGGTCGGCATGGCAAAACCTCCTAAAAATAGACATCGCAATTGTACGTCAATTTTACGCACACGAAACTATCAGGTTAATTCTGGACATACACATCAGCAGCTTCAACGCACCGTTGTCCACCATTGATTTGTTAAATCTGAGAGCTGTAAGGCAGTGATTTAATGTAGCGCTTCATAAAATCGAAGTCAGGTTTTCTATCTTTTCTAACCGGCAGCCTGATGACACATTCACGCATACGTTCCAGATGCCACTTGCGCCCGTAGTTGAACCGATATTTTTCTTGGCGAATAACTGTGCAGAAGAATAGTGCTATCTCTGGCGTCATTTCAAACTTAGGATAAAACACATTTACGGCGTCCGAAGCCCAAAATGGCGCTGGCTGGTAGAAAGCCTCTCCAACTGAACCATCGTATGACAACGAGATTGTGTTTGCCTCATGAATCGCCACCTGTCCAACATAGGCTGTAATGCCATTATTTGAGTCTGTTGATCCGATGTACGGAATAACTCCTCGCGCCATGTTTGCCTTTGTCAGCCGCTTACCTTTTTGGATGTCGAACAGCGTCTTCAGAATGAACGGTAACCATGATGATGTATCCAATGTGGTAGGTGAGGTATTCATCGCAGGACTGTTAGTACCCGCATACATATCTGGATTAACTTCGCTCACCCATTCAGGAATTTCATGCAGCTCTGGAATCAGAATTTCCTTAAGTGTGCGATTTGCTTGTCGGCCATAGCTGTACCGAAATCGATTTGATTTTATGCATACGCAGTAATAGAGCATTTGTTGCTTGGTTAATTCTTTCAAAGGAGTTAAGTGCGCCACATCCCTGCCAGAATAAAAAGGCGTCTCTTGCAGAAAGGTTGAAAGAACACCATTGCCGCCAAGTGCAGTGTAATGGTCTAATTTACACGGACACCTCGATAGGTGGAAAATCTACTATCAGAGGAGTACTATATGACAAAGCAACGAAGAAAGTTCGACACCAATTTCAAGCTGGAAGTTGTGCGCATGATTCATGAACAAGGGCTAAGTGTTCGGCATGTCAGCCAAAGTATGGGGATCGGCCTGACTGCGATCCGTCGCTGGGTGACACAA
>JANMWF010000251.1:0-5670 GCA_031393845.1 Nitrosomonadales bacterium
ACAATGATTTGTACGCTGGAGCCTCAACCTGCATGACAATCCCCAGCACCGAATTAAAAACGGTGGAAAGTAGGATCAGGAATTACAGTTACCTATTACATTACCTACAAGGAGGGTGTTAGTTTCAATCCAGAATATAAACCCTAAGTTGTTACGACTTTCGCTTATTAGCATCTCTCTGCAAGGAGGGTGTGTTGACTGTCGTTTTCGCCATGTTCCGTTCTATTCGCTTACTGTGTTGTTGCAAGTTATCACTCAATTGGCTGATAATTTCTGAAGCCGCACTGATAATTTGGTTTGAGCCGAATCCTCCTCGGGTCATTTCTTTGTAGAAAGACTTTGCATATATTTTCGCCACTTTATCAGGATTGTGAAAAACGCTCCCCAAAGATGCGTCCATATTATTTTGTGCTTCTTGGGCCAGCGCCAGTTGAGCAAAACGTGAATTTAGAATGCTCTGCAATTGGATTGCCTGGATCGATTTACCAATGAATAAGGCAACCACATTGAGGAGATTCAAATCAACCAGATTGAATGCACGATCGCACATGTGACCACTTATATTAACTACACCTACAATTTGCCCACTAATAGTAATGGGCGAAGAAATCAGACTTTTACCTGGTTCACTTGAGCGCCGAGCCAATTTGGCGAATTCCGAGTGGTTAATATCTTCAATCAAAAAAGATTTCCCAGTTGCAATCACATAACCAGCGATACCCTCGCCCTTCCCTATCAACTCTTTGTAAGCAGCAGTTGGCATCGGGCCGTAGCTAGCGCAAACATTCATAAGCAAATTGTCGGGTTTTCCTTCATTGAGCAGCATGATTGAGCAATTTTTAGCGCTCAATATTGTTGCCGTCATTTCCGCGAGTTGCGCGAGGTTATCATTTAGATTGCCATTTTCTAAAAAACTGGACAAATTCTGAAGTTTGATCAGCGGAGTTTCCACATCACCCATTGTGAGATTATCCTTATATTTACTATATTAGTAGTCAAGTAACCAGTGTTTGCTGATCCATGCACAGAAACAACTAACAATCTAATACCGCAAAATAATCAGCAATACCTGGGAATCATCATTCAGGCTTAGGTGAAATGAAAGCCTTGTGAAAAAGATGACGCGCAAGAAGCAAGGGCGGCATACGTAACCAGGTTGCGCGTACATAAAGCATCTGACGTGCTGCACTGGTAAACCAATCGGAGCAACTCTTGTGGGCTGGCATGAGTGCGCGTTCAAAAAGTTGATCTGTAATTATCAACGTTAACAAGTTGGGGCGACCACTTTGGGCGGCTGCCATCATGCCCGATGGAATGGGCGTATTCAAAAGATGTACAGCATAACGCAAGGCGTAAAAAAGCGGTCGCGTCAACTCAAGCTCGTGTGCTCGCGTGGATAGGCTTGACCAGAATGTTGGCAAGCTGCTGAAATGACGTAACAAACTATCAATGTCAACCAAATCCCGCAGACCCTGATCCAGTTGATCATTATGGAACAGGTGAACGGCACTGTGGAGCACCATATCGGCCGGGGCAAATACCTTTAAATCATCGTAGCCATCAAGTGGTTGTGCCGCAGCCCGGAGCTTTGCTGAATCAGGGTGAAGAGCTGCCGTTTCCGGCAAAATCGCATGATGCACGTCGATGACAGTCATCCGTTTAATATGCTGCATAGGCGGCAATTCATGCATCCATATACGATAGTAGTGCTGATCATAGGCATCGTGATGCGTCGCAGCCCAACCATGAAGCATCAAGGCGGCCTCTACAGCATTGAGACTATCTTTAGGTACAATGATGTCAATATCGGAGAATAGTCGCCCTTTGGCGGGCGGCAATTTTGCCATGACATAGGCAGCGCCCTTGAGGAGAATGACTGGCACTCCTACTTTTGCCAATGCCTTTCGAATAAGGGTTATTTCCCAATGAACAGCTTGAACATGTCTTTCAGAGATTACGCGTGACCACTCCAGATGTTCGCGAGGTTTTGGCGGCACCTGTTCGAGTAAGCCGCGTTCGTCCAGTAAAATGCAAATGCGTGCCAACAGATTGGCGCGGCGTGCTTGGCGTATGAGTAAATCCCAGTCTGGCAGACTTAGGGAAAGCAATGCTTCGGGCTCTCGGAGAGCTTGTAATATTAAGTAATTGGGGGTCACATTTGGTATTTTTGTCAAATATAATGTGATAAATCGTTTTACTACCACCTAATCCTAGCTTCACCAGAAAGGGCAAGGAATTCGAATCACTTTCTTTAGAGGGAAACTTAGAGCAGCGTAATTGTAAATAGCCTATCACTCATCACACACAGGTGATTAATTACTAGAAGCTTGCGGCTTTAACGCGCCAAATATTTCAATGGCATCATCCAGTTTGCTGTACGTAAAATCATAGCACAGAGACGCATCAATTAAACTCGTCATAGTCTTAAAGCCATTGAGTCCAAGAAGACTATAATTAAAAGAGTTATCCGCAACCCGCATGAAAGCGCGGGATTGAGGCAATGTCTCCAAACACGCTTTAACGCCAGCCTGATATTTTGGAAAAATAACCCACGCAACCTGTACGACCTCTGTCGCGCGAGCTATGCTGTCAGTTGGTGCTTTCATATGAGCAACCGTGCCCTTTATCGTATCTGCCACCTTGCGGCTGAAAATCGTAGTTGGCTCATAGCGCCTGATGATCTCGATAGATTCGTTTTTTAAGCTAACGGGGCGCGGAAGCGGGATGAGTTTCCCATCAACAACACGAACCAAAGCAATCTCATCAGACAGCAATCTCCACCCGCGGTTTACCAAGGCTGCGCACAAGGTACTTTTACCTGAGCCAGGAGGAGCGGGCATAATTGCGGCATAACCATCTTTTTCAACTACTGCCGCATGAATCATCAAACAGTGGTTAACGTGATTAGATACACACCAATTAAGCCCCCACTCCAACATGGGAAATGCCTGGTCGAGCGGCAGAGGTTTAAATATGGTATTTCCATCAAATAAAAACAACACCTGTGGCTTGAACCATCGCCGCAGGTTACGTGGGTGAACAAGACTAATGTGAAAATCCGCAAAACCATCCTGCTCGACCAAAGGATAATCTGCATAAAGCAAACCGATACCTTCAACCACACTGGGAATCGTAGTTTTTAGGAACGTGGTAAAAGAGCCGGTTTGCAGAAATATCCCCGTTTTTTTAAGACGGAGTTTAAGTTCTGATGGCGTTAGTGCAGAAACATTCAAAATCAGCTAAATTCTATTAATCCAAGGGTATTAAGCTCATTAAGGAAATGGTCAATTTGGAATAAAAATTCTTCATGCGTTATCTTTTCGGCTTGTAGCCGCGGGGCAAGCACTCCAGTCAAAAACTGCGTACTTGACGGCGATTGCCGTAATTCCAACAGCAACTGAGTAGCCGCCAAACCAAGCAGGTGTGTGTCTCCCGAAAATTTATTATAAAACACTAATTCATCACCCCATAAGCAGCAGTTAACTGCTTGATCAGAAGTTATTTGCCATTTCATGTTTTATCAGTAGGCGGGAATAAGGCCAAAATCTGGTGATGGCGACAATTCAATTTTGAGTTAACTTTAAATATTCAATAAGTTGCGAAGCACTCCAAATTACGCCTGCAGTTGGAGCAAACGTACCACTTGCTTGCCATTCATAGAACATCGATTGAATAGTTGATACGGTCAAAAACGGAGTAGCGCCACCTCTCGCACGAAGTAATGCTATTACAAGATGTTTTAATAGCTCTTGTGTTTGTAAAGGGGGATTCGGAGGTGCACTTACATGAGCTTTTATGCTTGCAGCATGAGGTTCCGGCCAAGGAGTTGTCAGCATATCTGACAAAAGTCTACTGTTATATGAAGCTTCCGGTAGGCTATGCGGGAATGCGCCTATCAATGTTTCGCCTGATTTTGAGTAATGACTGACGGTTGATAGGGCAACGGGAATGGGACAATCACCGTGCTGGCTGGTATTGCCAGATATGAATCCAGATGGTGACAAGCAAAACGTATCACCCAACACTGGTCTACTCGCAAGAGTTAGAATTATCCCTGATACAGCCAAACCAGACGTAGCAAACCGTCTGCGAGATTCGCCAGAAAACTTTATTAGATCAGCAGTATCTTGGGATAATTGTTGCTTTTCCAGCTCATCATTTTGATCCACATTGATAGTCATAATAATCATCCTTTTATGTTGCATCTTGCATTTCATGCACAGCCACAACTCAATTATTTAGTGTCCGGTAAATAATTAGGAGACTAATTAGAATACACTAAACTACTTAAGCAAAATACATGCCAAATTTAATACATAGTATATATTATACAAATAAACATAGCGTTGCACCGTTAATGTTTTGACAGTTTCTTGTTCTGGCAATTACTTTAATTAAAGGTGTAAGAATTTTCGACATTCAAACCAAATATTAATGACTCTATGCAAAATAGAGCGGATAACCAACCTCCAGCCTCCCGGAAAAGAAGAAATCCATTCGTCCTGAGACTGTCGAAAGATGAGCGGATTTACTTTTCGCCAAGCGAGAAATACCCATCCAATCGCCGTGCATCATGCACTTCTTTCTTCTTGCGGCTCTAGCCCTTGATTGAATCTCAGCCGACAAGGCGTCTTCCCACGTGACATATTCCTGCGACCCAATAAGCTGCACCGGACGGCACATTGCAGCATAACCTTCACATTCTCTGGCCTGATACTGGCCGGTGCACCTTTCAAGATTGTCGGTATGACCGATGTAATAGCTACCGTCGGCACAGCGGAGAATATTTACCAAAAACACTTCATTTATACTTCAGTTTGTCGAAAGACAAATGGATTTTTAGCTGATTTTTTCTTGTTATTCATCTTGCACTTATTGAAAGGTTACTCGCTATTAATCACATTAAATTATATTAATTAACAGTGCACTCATTATAAATATAAATTGTAAATTCCTCACTTACGGCTTGATATATGTCAAAATTAACATTTACTTTTTCCTGTATTAATTTTTTGCCCGTATTATATTACAAGCCAAATGCAGCATACTAAAATACCTTATAAAAATCCATTCCATGCACAAACCTGCTCCCAATAATTCACTGAAAGCTGCATGCTCGACTTGTAACCTGCGCAAATTATGCCTGCCCGTTAACCTGAGCAATATCGAAATGGCACGCTTGGATAATTTAATCATCCGCAAGGGTGTTTACCGTCATGGCAGCATCTTATACCGGAGCGGGGACAAATTTCAGGCGCTGTATGCGATTCGAACCGGATTTTTCAAAACCCAGATCCTTAATGAAGATGGACGCGAACAAGTCACCGGCTTTCAGATGGCTGGGGAGATCATCGGCATGGATGGCATTAGTAACGATGCACACACTTGCGATGCCGTAGCACTTGAAGACAGTGAGGTCTGTGAAATCCCCTTTAGCCGTCTAGAGGATCTCGGCCGAGAACTTCCCCCTTTGCAGAGACATTTACACCGCATCCTTAGCCAAGAGATTGTGCGCGATCAAAACATTATGCTGCTGCTCGGATCAATGCGTGCAGAGGAACGCTTGGCTGCTTTCCTGCTCAATCTATCACAGCGTTTTGCTGTGCGCGGTTATTCACCCACCTCATTCCAATTGCGCATGACGCGTCAAGAAATCGGCAGCTATCTCGG
>JANMWF010000279.1:0-6232 GCA_031393845.1 Nitrosomonadales bacterium
CTCTTTGAAGGCTTGGAACACAGATGTGTCGTAGTCGCCACGAAGAAATGCTGACCAACAGGTCTGGCAGATAACTGGGTGAAGAAGTTTTCTGGGAAGAAGTACAGTGTTGCGATAGGCGACAAGTCCTTCGCGGTTTCGCAGTTTCTTACCGCGGCGCGTTATGGAATGCCAGCCGAAGCTGTCTCCAGTTGGCGCTATGATGCCTTCTTGGAGCAGCCAGCTCCAAACCTACATAAGCACTAACGTAATTTGTTGCAGCTTTTGGTCAGAGTAATTTCCAATTGTGTCGGGATGGGAAAAATTCGATGGATGCAATCGAGATGCCGTTATTGGATCTGTCTGCGCGAGAAGCTCAAGACCAACACCGGCAAGCTCTTCCGGTTCGAGAGCTAGTACAGCGTCAGGGTCTGGCATTAGATCAGCAAGTGTCACCATAATATTTGTAGCTCCTTGACAATTATACTTGAAATGAGAAAGGCTTACTTCCCTTGAGAAATGAGCTGTTCCTGAATGTGGTGCGCCCGGAGCGATTCGACTGCCTTACCCATTGGTTCATAGAAGCATCTTGCGAGTAGATTGTGAGCTTGGTCGTGAGTGTCTGTATTTCAAAAAGTCCAGGTTGGAGTTGGGTTGTCGTTGTGTTTGGTCTTTATCAGGCGAGTGCTATCGTTTTTCTTGACAATGTGGCCACAAGAGTTCTTCCCATAGCGTAATCACCGATGTGGTGTCGATTTCTTTCCTGTCAATTAGATAGGGTGATTGGTTATTCAGGCGCATCTTATGCTGCAGTGCGCGCAGGGTGCGGTAGCAGTTGCTGGCCGCCTCCGCCAATTCTACTTTTATTAATCCTAATTCACCGGCAAGCATAAGTAGTGCCAAATTGCCGCTGTTAGCAGTCAGTTTTGGCTCGGTGTGAGCATGTGCCAGGACTAAAAATTGCACTATGAACTCGATATCCACCATGCCGCCGCGATCATGTTTGATATCGAATAAATCGCTGTCATTTGGATGTGTGTCCAGCATTTTCTGCCGCATTGCCACGATCTCTTGGCGCAGCACTTTCAGATCACGCGGTTTGCACAAAACGTTGTTGCGAATAATTTCAAATTGCTTACCCACTTGTGCATCTCCGGCACAGAAGCGTGCTCGCGTTAGCGCTTGGTGTTCCCAAACCCAAGCGTGCTGCTGCTGATATTCAGCGAATGCGGGAATGGAACTGACCAACAGGCCGCTAGCGCCATTCGGACGCAGGCGCAAATCGATCTCATATAAACGACCCGCTGAGGTATAGCTGCTTAACATGGTATTGATGCGCTGAGCCAGCCGGGCATAAATTTCTGCTGCGTCGGGATGCTGATCGTCGTATAAAAAAATCAGGTCCAGATCGGCAGAATAGCCGAGTTCGCGACCACCCAATTTGCCATAGGCAATAATGGCAAATTGCGCTTGCTGTTGGTGCTTCTTGCGCGCATCACGCCAGCACAATTGCAACACATGGTGCAAAATCAGGTCGGCCAAGTTGCTGAGATGATCGCTTAGCGTTTCCAACGGCAGCAGCCCTTGCAAATCCATTGCCAATAAATGAAATGTTTGGGCATGTTGAAATTGACGCAGCACATCCATTTGGGGCTCGGTATCCGTATTGCATTGATCCAGTTGTGTCAGTAGTTCAGCATCTAGTGCAATCCAATCGGGTGCTTGATAGATTTCACGCGTATCGAGCAATTCATCCAGCAGAATGGGATGCTTAATTAAGTATTCGCATGCCCACTCACTGGCGCTGGCAAGTCCGATCAAACGTGGCAAAACCTTTGGATATTCGGCCAGAAAGGCCAGATAGGAGGCGCGTCGACTAATGCTTTCCAACAGATTGAGTATGCGTAGCAAGGTTTGGTCACGGTTGTTCGGCACAGCACATAGTGTGATGAACTGCGGGATCAATTTATCCATGCGTTGGCGGCTTGTGTCCGGCAGTTGGCGGTAGCGGCCGCTGTCACGGATATGCAACAACCGTTCAGCCAAGGTTGCTGTGTCTGCATAATTTAATTTGTTAAGGTCTTTTTGCAACTCTTCCGTATTCAAATTCTCGTGCCAAAGCGTACTGGCTATCGTGTTATCTTTTTGTGTGCTGAAAATTTGGGCGAACTGACCGCTGACTAATGAGCGGTGGTGGTTTAATTGTTCCAACATGGCGCAGTAATCTGGATAGCCCATGCCTTCGGCTAGCAACGCCTGATCGGTAATATTTTTAGGTAAGTCATGAGTTTGCTGGTCATCCAGATATTGCAGGCGATGCTCCAGATTACGTAAAAACACATAAGCTGCACTCAACCCTATGACGGTATCGGGTGTAAGTTGGCCGTTTTCGCGCAGAAGTTGCAATACTTGCAAGGTAGGACGGATACGCAGGCTGGCGTCGCGTCCACCCCGTATCAATTGAAAAACTTGAGCTATAAACTCGATTTCGCGGATGCCACCTGGCCCCAGTTTGATGTTATCAATTCGATCTCGTCGCTGCACTTCCTGGCTAATCTGTGCATGCAGTTTGCGCATGGATTCGAATGCGCCGAAGTCGAGATATTTGCGGAATATGAAGGGTTGCACGAGCTGCATGAGATCTTGCGTAGCGGGATAATCTGCCGGAGAGATTACCCGAGCTTTAATCCAGGCGTAACGTTCCCACTCTCGCCCCTGTTCTACCAGATATTCCTCTACCGCTGCGAAACTCATCACCAGTGGCCCGCTGTCACCATAAGGCCGTAAACGCATGTCCACGCGGAATACATAGCCTTCCTGAGTTAATTCGTTAATCAGGCTAATGAGGCGACGACCCAGGCGGGTAAAAAAATCGTGGTTACTTATACTGCGAGAACTGTTGCTGTTGCCGTCTTCCGGGTAGACGAAAATAAGATCAATATCAGAGGAAACATTGAGTTCCATGCCGCCCAGTTTGCCCATGCCAATTACCAGCAATTGTTGCGGCGTGCCGCTCAGTGCGCCTATCGGCTGGCCATACTGTTGTACCAGTGTCTCCATAATAAAATATTGCGCGCGTTGCACGACCAGCTCTGCCAGTGCAGACATGCAGGTCATTACTTCCTCCAGATTGGCCAGTCCGCCCAAATCACGCGTCAGTAGTTTGAGCATGACGCGCTTGCGCAAGCAGCGTAGCGCGCGTGACAGCGATTCTTCGTTCGTTACGGGTATGGTGGCTAGCCATGCCGTCATTTCACCCCTATTGCAAGGTTGATCATAGTGCGCGCGCAGCCACGGCAGTAGTTCGTTTTCGCTGTCGAGCAGGCGCTGTGCATATCGACTGCAGCGCAGGGCGCGCTGTAAAGCAATGTCAAAATTAACGGAAATGGGCGTGATGACGGTATTCATTGAGGGGGCTTAGGGTTAAACTGTTCATACTTCATGGTTCATTATAAATCTGCTATGCGTGCCTTGGCTTGTTTGTTTACATGGTTACTTGGCCATCCCATTTTATGCTGAGGGCTTGTTTGCGCTTTTTTTGGCGCCACTTTAATCAATTAACACGATTTGTTCTGTTCAGCGCAATGTTGCTATTGTTAGCTGGCGGGGGATTATTGTTGACATTACGATACTGGATATTGCCGGATATCGAACGCTATCACGACAACATCAGCGCTATGGTCAGTTACGTTGTCGGTCAGCCAGTGACTATTGGCAAGATTGAGGCAGATTGGCATGGTATTCGCCCGCATTTATTGTTTACCAATGTGCTTATTCTGGATAGACAGGGGCAAACTTTGCTCGCATTGCGGCAAGTCGACAATGTGGTGTCGTGGACGACAGCTCTGACGGGTCAGATACGCCTGTATAGCCTGGAAATTAACCAGCCAGATTTGTTGGTCAAGCGAGACGCGCAAGGCTTGTTGCATATCGCGGGCATGACGATGTCGAGTAATATTCCCGGCCAGCCTGCGGATCACGGGCTGGCGGATTGGTTACTGCACCAAAAACACATTGTAGTTCGTGACGCGCGCATCACTTGGCAGGACGAGCAGCGTGCTGCACCTCCGTTAATATTAAATCAAGTGAACATGCTCATTGAAAACAGTGGGCGCCGTCACAGTTTTTCGCTGCTAGCGCAACCTCCAGCGGAATTGTCTGCGCAACTGGATCTGCGCGGTGATTTTTCAGGCGCCAGTTTTGATAACTTCGATGCTTGGCGTGGAGAGTTGTATACCCAACTTGATTATGTCGATGTTGCCGCATGGAATACATGGGTGCCGCTGCCTATTGCGCCAAAACGCGGCAGAGGCGCGTTACGCGGCTGGCTGGGTGTCGAGAAGGGAAAAATCAATCAGGTTACTGCTGATTTGGCACTGGCTGATGTACAGACACAATTGGCCGACGATTTGCCGCTTCTCGATGTAATTAAGCTGCGCGGTCGTGTTGAATGGCATGACGTGGTTCGGGGTTTTGAGATTTCCACGCGAAAATTATCGTTGCAGATGAATAATGACCTGGTGTTGCAGCCCATCGATTTATACCTGCGTTTTGCAGATGCTATAGACAAACAACCTGCTAGCGGTGCGGTGCGCATCAATACGTTGGATATGGATAGTTTCACCACCTTGACGCATTTCCTGCCGTTGACATCTAGTTTGAAGCAGCAGCTAGCAAAATTTGCGCCTCAGGGGCGGATCTCCGATGTGCAAGCAAAATGGCGGGGTGATTTTGACACATTGTTGAATTACGAGATTAAGGCGCGTTTCGACGGACTATCCATACAGCGCGCGGGTAACATCCCAGGATTTACTCGATTAAGCGGTCAAGTGGATGGTAACGATACCAGCGGTACGCTGTCACTCAATACACGCAATTCCATGGTGGATGCGCCACTGATCATGCCGGAGCCTTTGGCATTTGATTCGCTCATTGCACAGTTTAGTTGGCAAAAGCGTGACCACGGGATGGAAGTCAAGTTTAATAAGGTCTCCGTAGCCAATGCCGACCTTGCCGGGAATTTTTTTGGTAGCTATCAATCGCTACCTCAAAGTCCTGGTCTGATTGACTTGACTGTCCATTTGACGCGTGCCGCAGTGGGCCATACAGTCCGGTATATTCCATTGGTTGCGTTGAAGAGGGAAGCACATAATTGGATACGAAATGCGTTGATCGATGGGCAAGCAGATGATTTTAACCTGCGCCTGAAGGGTAATTTAAATGATTTTCCATTTGATGGAAACCGTAATGGCTTATTTCAGATCCGGGCGCGTGCAACTGGAGTTGTGGTGGAATATGCAAAAGGATGGCCTCGAGTGGAAAATGCCGTTGCGCAATTAGCAATTCAGGGCAAACGGCTTGAGGTGACTGCTCCGACCGCCATGACTGTGGGCGGATCTCTGAAAAATATTAGTGTGGTTCTGCCAGATATAAAAAGCCCTGACCTGCTATTGCAGGTGCGTGGAGAGTCGGTTGGCGAAACGAAGTATGGCCTGGATTTTATACAGAAAAGTCCGGTGCGTGGGTATATCGATGGCCTCACCGACAACATTACGTCGAGTGGTAATGGCAATCTGAATCTACTGGTGGACATTCCATTGCGTGGTAGTAAGTCGGCAGTGGTTTCTGGTCACTATCATTTTCTCGACAATGAAGTAAGCCTGGGCAAAAGTGTGCCCACTTTACATAAAGTTAAAGGTGAACTGTTGTTCAGTGAATCATCGGTACACATGAAGAACGTTGCTATGCAAGTTCTTGGAGGGCCTGCCACCATCACAGTGCAGAGCAACAAAGGCAGCGCTGTAATTGCCAAGGTGATTGGACGCGCAAATATAGACGTCCTGCGTGAGGTGGCGCCACATCCGTTGCTAAATTATCTGCATGGTAGCAGCGATTGGGAGTCAGAAATTACGGTATTAAAAAAACAGATCAGTATGCAGCTCACTTCCAATTTGGTCGGGCTGGCATCTGACCTACCTGCGCCATTTGCAAAGCGCGCTAACGAGATTCTTCCGCTGCGCTTCGAGATGAATAGCATGACTACGCAACAGGACTGGTTATCAGTGCAATATGGCAAGCTCTTCAGTGCAAAATTTTTGCGTTGGGATGAGGGAGGTGAGCGGGTCGTCAAGCGCGGCACGATAAATTTTGGCAATGCTGGCAAGTGGTTGGAAAAGGATGGCGTGTGGCTAGTTGGCACCATGCCGCAGTTATCGTTGGAAGGTTGGGGAGCGCTGGCTAGCGCGTCGGACGG
>JANMWF010000288.1:0-7602 GCA_031393845.1 Nitrosomonadales bacterium
GTAGCGCCCGTCCTTCGGGACGGGCGAGGATTGAAACATCTACTAAAACTCTGGATCAACTTGATGGCTTCTGAAGGATTTCAACCTTGATTTAGGGCATGTGTGATATGTTAAAACTTATTGAACAATTAAAATTGTCTATTGGAGAACTTTGGCATGAAAAACCACATGCGGTTGCTAACTTACAGCGCAATATCGGTCTTGGCGATCTTTTTGGTCATCGTGATATTGGGGATGTCTGAATTGCGTTTATCCCAGGATGAATCAAATGAGAAGGAAATGGTTGCTCGCGTTTTGATGGAAATTAAGTCCGCAGCACTTTCTACTATTATGCTTGATCCATTGCTGGTAGAAACGAACCAGGTTTTCAAAGATGCCGAGGTCTCCATTCAACACCAATCTGAATTATTTTTTGCCAAAGAGCAGAACCCGCAGATGCGTGCTGAATTTGAAGATGTTTTAAAGCTATGGCAACAGTATGACAAATCCTCCCGTCAATTTATGGATCAGGCTACCCGTCATCTAGGTAGCAGCAATAAGCCCGTTGTCCGCTTCTATCATGCATCATTTAAGCCTTTACAGACCAGAATAGAACAATTATTGCAGCGTGTAATTGAAGAGGCCAATCGAGCAGCTGTTGTAGCAAAAAATGATGCCAAGCTGGTGTATTGGATTTTATTTCCGCTGCTGATATTGATTTGCATTGTAGTTGCCGGGTTGATGATTGTGCTGCAAAAAGCAGAAGGTGCGATTCGGGACTTGGCTTTCCTTGATCCGTTAACACAGCTTGCCAACAGGCGTCAATTGTTAAATCGTCTTGAGCAATCATTGGCGGAGAGCAAGCGGAATGGCATGTATGGTGCATTACTCTATCTTGACATGGACAAATTTAAATCCCTAAACGACAGTATGGGTCACCAATATGGTGATATGTTTCTGTGTGAAGTCGCAAGCCGATTGAAAGATTGTGTTCGCACCGAAGACACAATTGCGCGGATTGGTGGCGACGAGTTTTGCATCTTGCTGGGAAATCTAGACAAGGACATAGGGATATCTGGTGAGAAGGTCAAAAGCGCTGCCGATAAAATCATCGCAGCGCTAGGCAGGCTTTATGCATTGAATGCCCACAAGTATTACTCAACTGCCAGTGTAGGTATATCTTTCTATCACGAACCTGACAGTAATGTCGATGTAGTGCTCAATCAGGCCGATTCAGCCATGTATGAGGCCAAGCAGGCGGGCGGAGGTACTTGGCGTTTTTATGAACAAGTTAGCCAAATTTAATATGCCTCTAAATTTTTTTCAGTATAACCTGAGCATGCGTCAGGCAGGCGTTGATGAGACGTAATGGCAATTTTATTTCCTGCGCACGCCGATTGAATCGATAACAGAACTCATTGAGATACTCTTGCAGATACTTGGACGATAACTAGTGGTAGATTCCCAGCTGAATCATCTTGAAGTTGTCGATGGTGTTATGCACCCAAGGTGCAATTATCCGGCTTTTTCAGGCGGTGTCACCCGTACGGCATGGCGGGGAGCGAAGCCAGCGTATCACTACGCGTCATTGGTCGGACGGAAGGTGGTGTTGCACAAATTTTGCCACCGGCCTTTTTGTCACGACGAAGTCCTTTTGCATGTCGATATAACCGGTACGCTGCCCCCGGTTCTCTACCGCCACCCGCAGCGGCGATTTTCCTTCAGCGCCGCGCCCCGCCTACCACTGCGTCGGGCACCTAACAGAGCAATGATGACACAGCCTAATTTATTTCATGCTATAAAGTTTAAGGTTCTTTTACCGTTATTAATGTAGCCCTCGAACTGTTTCAAGTGGCCTATTTTACCTATGGATCCTGGAAGTAGACCCTATAGAGTCGGCCATCAAATAGATTGATCAGAACATCCATATTCCGGCCTTCGCGGGTATGACAAATCGTACTGTTTAATAGCCGACTCTATAGTTTAGTGTTCCACACTAATTAGCCTATTTTGTTCATTGAGAGCGCGAGCCCAATAAAATTAATAGGGTTAATAATGGTATCAATTAATAATTTCTTTATTTTTCAATGCAATGCTGTTTAAGTAGGAACTCTGGGTTTAAACTAGTTCAAATAACGAAATCGAAGAGGGTTTATGCGAATTGTGATCATTGATGATATTCAGATGAATGTCACGTTATTGGAGCATCTCATCAAAAAAATTCCGGAATGTGAATTCGTCACATTTACCGACCCGCGCAAGGCAATTGATTGGTGCAGAGATAACGAGCCAGACTTGGTCGTAGTCGACTACATGATGCAGGATATGGATGGCATTGAGTTTACCCGGCTGTTCCGCAGTTTTAATCACTATGGAAGCATTCCAGTGCTGATGGTCACGGCAAATAATAACACTGGTGTACGCCACGAGGCTCTAATCAGCGGGGTGTCCGATTTTCTCAGCAAACCGTTGGATAATGTAGAGTTTTTGGCACGAGCCAAAAATTTGCTCGCATTACGCACAAGCCACAAACAACTTTCTACTCACGCTGAGTGGTTGTCGAAGGAAGTGCGCAAGGCCACTGCCGAGATTGTGGCACGCGAACAGGAGACTATTTTTTGTCTAGCTCGTGCGGCGGAGTACCGTGACCCAGAGACAGGAGCGCATATTTTGCGCATGGCGCATTATTCAAAGCACATCGCTTGCGTTCTCGGGTTGCCTCTCGATCAGCAGGATTTAATTCTGGAAGCCGCGCCGATGCATGACATCGGAAAGGTTGGTACACCTGACTCAATCCTGCTCAAGCCGGGCAGTCTGACTGATGAAGAGTTAATCATTATGAAGCAGCATGCCGTGATTGGTTACGAGGTGCTCAACACCGGCAACTCGCACTTACTCAAGATGGCAGCCGAGATCGCGCTTACACATCACGAGAAATTCGATGGCAGCGGATATCCGCGCGGCCTGGTGGGCTACGACATTCCATTATTCGGGCGCATTGTTGCAGTGGCAGATGTTTTCGATGCATTAACTTCAGACCGTCCATACAAAAAAGCGTGGAGCATTGAAAGGGCGACACAATTGATGCACGAGAGTGCTGGCAAGCATTTCGATCCGGCGTGTATTGATGCTTTTTTTACCGATTTCGATAAAGTGCTGGCGATCAAGAACAAATTTTCTGACCATACATAAACTCATGCATAAACTTGAACACAGTCGTTATGCATTGGATTGATCGTGGATCTAGTCTGGATTTGGAAATTACATAGGAGAGAATCTCATGCAAATAAGTCAAATTCGTTGGTCAGAAATGGGTGGGTGGGAGCACCCTGCAGGTTTTATTGCAGACGCCGATTTAGTACTGGTTTTTGCTGACAATATTTATTTTCAGACTGAGGCTTGCTATACCCAATTACGCGGTATGTTCCCGCAAGCGCACATTGTCGGGTGTTCTTCTTCCGGCAATGTGATAGGCGTAACGATTAGCGATGGGGATGTGGTGGCGACGGCAGTCAAGCTGGAACGTTCCAGCATTAGCATCGTATCGGTTGATTTGGAACCGGGTAAGGGAGCGAGAGAGTTGGGGATGCTCCTGATGTCGAAATTAAGCGGCGCAGAATTGCGCCATGTATTCGTTCTTTCTGATGGTCATCAAGTCAATGGCAGTGAACTGGCGCAGGGATTGAGTCAGTTAGGAATACCAGTAACCGGTGGACTGGCCGGGGATGGCACGCGATTTGGCGAAACTTGGGTAATGGCGGATGAGCCTGCCAAGACGGGGCGCATCACTGCCTTGGGTTTTTATGGCGGAGTCACCGTCAGGAGCGGGTGTTTCGCCGGCTGGGAAGAGTTCGGTGCTGACCGTATTGTCACCAAGTCGGTGAGGAATGTGGTTTATGAGATTGATGGAGAGCCGGCATTGGAGCTCTATAAGAAATATCTGGGCGAACTGGCCAAAGAGCTACCTGCCAGTGGTATGCGATTCCCATTGAGCATTCAGGCAACCAAAGCAGATAAGGCTGTGATACGCGCTTTGCTGGCGGTAGATGAAGCAACACATAGCTTGACTTTTGCTGGTGATGTACCACAAGGCTATCAATGCAAACTAATGCGCGCCAATGTGGATAATCTGATTATCAGTGCCGGATTTGCGGCTGAAGAAGCGCAGCCGCCCGCCCGGGGTGCCACTGGATTGTGTCTCTTGGTGAGCTGCGTTGGAAGGCGCTTGGTAATGGGACAATTAACCGAGGAAGAGCTAGATATCGTACAAGAAAAACTGGGCGACAATACTTTAATCACTGGCTTCTACTCTTATGGTGAACTGGCACCATTCAGTGATGTCATGCAGTGCCAATTGCACAACCAGACAATGACGCTGACCACCCTTTACGAATAGACCAATCTCATGCATCGCTTGCTCGAACGTCAATTGCGGCGCTATCTAGGCAAAGACTTTCAACCTGATGTGAGGTTACTGTCATTTCTGGAGATCATCGATAATTATTATCATGATGTGGACAAAGAGCAACGCCTGCTGCAGAACGCCCTGTTGATGAGCACCACAGAGCTGAATGCTGTGAACGACCGTATGCGTATTCAGAACGCCGAGACAACGCGGATTTTGCTGAACACATTGAGTGATGGCGTGTATGCCACCGATCTGGAGGGAAGGCTCACTTTCATGAATGCGACAGCCGAGAAGCTACTGGGCTGGCAAGAAAAAGAGCTGATCGGACGGCCGGTTCATGAAATTGTGCAACACCATTTTCCGGATGGCTCTTTATTTCCCGCCGAAATTAGTCCGCAGCTAAGTGTGATTCGGAATGGAGAATCGATTGACGGCAGCGGTCATTATCTCAACCGTGATAGAAAATTTTTTCCGATCGATTATCTCGCGCGTCCAATTATAGTGGGAGGTAAATTAACTGGAGCGCTAGTGTCGTTTCATGACATCAGCTTACGTCAGGAAGCGGAAAATAATTTACGTATGGCCTATGATCGCCTCAGTGAAACGCTGAGTGAGCTGGAATTCCAAAAATACGCCTTGGATCAGCACGCCATCGTGAGCATGACCGACCCAGACGGCAAAATAATCTATGCCAACAATAAGCTCAGCGAGCTCAGTCAATACAGTAACGAGGAATTGATGGGGCAAGATCATCGCATCTTGAATTCAGGCTACCATCCCTACGAATTCTTTAAGGAAATGTGGGAGACCATTGGTTGCGGCAAAATTTGGCATGGTGAAGTGAAAAACCGTCGTAAAGATGGCGTTCACTATTGGGTAGACTCAACCATTGTTCCGTTCATGAATGACCAGAGGCAACCTGTGCGCTATATTTCCATCCGCACTGAAATCACTGCTCGTAAGGAGAATGAGAAGAAATTGCGGCAGGCGAAGAACGTCGCGGAACAGGCGAACAAGGTCAAAGGCCAATTTTTGGCCACTATGAGTCACGAGATCCGCACGCCTATGAACGGCATCATCGGCATGACCGAATTAGCGCTGGGTACCGAATTAAATCATGAGCAGCGAGAATGCCTAAGTTTAGTCAAATCATCTGCTAGCGAGCTTATGCATATCATCAACGACATCCTGGATTTTTCCAAGATCGAATCGGGTAAGATGAATATCGAGATAGTCGAATTCTCGCTAGAGCAATTGCTGTGCGACACGATCAAGTCGTTTGCTGTGCGTGCGCACCAGAAAAACCTGACGTTGTTGCTGAATGTCGCATCCGATGTGCCACACCGTATGCTTGGCGACCCCGGTCGTTTGCGTCAGGTGATCGTCAACTTGGTAGGGAACGCCATAAAATTCACTGAGTATGGTGAGATTGAAGTGGCAGTGCAACGCCTGGACAATGTACGGGAGAAGCATGCCAATCTACGCTTCAACGTGCGCGATACTGGCATTGGCATTCCGCGTGATAAATTTAAAACCATCTTCAAGTCTTTCTCTCAGGCTGACTCAACAACCACACGCAAATATGGTGGCACTGGCTTGGGACTGACCATCTCCACACAGCTTATTAGATTAATGGGGGGAAAGATCGGACTAGAAAGCAAGTTGGGCAAGGGTAGCTCGTTCCACTTTATTCTTAACATGCCCACAATCGCTGACAATGCTCTGCCACAAAATCAACATGCTGCGCAATTCCGCGAATTAGGCATTTCTGGTTCTATGATGAAACCAGTCTCAGAGTCTAATTTGCAGGAGGCTATTACGGCCGCACTGGTCGAGCCACCACAGCAATTGGAATCACTCATTATGCGTCACTCTTTACGCGACACGCGGCGCAAGCTGAATTTTCTGCTGGCGGAAGACAACGCGGTGAACCAGAAGCTGGCGGTCCTTTTGCTTGAAAAATTGGGACATAAAGTGACCGTGGCGAACAATGGTATCGAGACCCTACTACACTGGCATAACGGACAGTTCGATGCGATCTTTATGGATGTGGATATGCCGGAAATGAACGGCTACGAGGCGACCCGGCGCATTCGCAAGGAGGAGCATGCCAGCGGTGCGCATATCCCCATCGTGGCAATGACCGCCCATGCCATGCAAAGTGTGCGTGAGGAATGCCTGCTTCACGGTATGGATGGCTACCTGTCTAAGCCGATCGATACTGAAGCGTTGTGGCGTGAGTTGGATAGTGTGATGCAATGCATTAAGGGAGACACTGAAAAGAAAGTGACGCCTCCTGTGCAGTTGGCTGTGGCCGATTTCAGCAAGGCGCGACAGATAATGGACGACAACCGCGAATTGTTCGAAGAAATCGTATGTCTGTTCTTGGCAGATACCCCACCACATATGCAACGCATCAAGGAGGCACTCACTCAGGGCGATGCCGATACAGTACTACACAGCGCGCACTCGCTGAAAGGCATGGTTGGCACCTTCGTTGCAGAGCGCACTATGCAGGCTCTCGCTATAGTCGAGCAAAGGGTCGGGCAGCATGGGTTGGAAGAAGCTGTTATGGAGCTTGACGCGTCATTGTCCGAACTGCAAGCCACCATCCGCGCCTATAGATGGTGATTGCAGAAATTGCCAGGATTCCCCGAGTGTCAGTTCAATCGCACTAACTGAGCAGGAGCCGGTTATTGGTGAATTTATTAAGCTCACAATGGGATATGGATGCCATTAGCCATCCAATCTGAGGCAAATTGAAAAAAATGGGCACTAAAGTTTAGATAAACCCAGATTGTTTATTCGAGATTCTGCGGGCCAAAGTTGTCGTCATTCCTGACCTTGCTCACTGTCGCCATGCATTCCATGTCCTTTCGTGAGCTTATAGCCAACCCAAAACAAAAAGATGCGGGGCAAAAGTTCACTGTGCCATCTAAGCTCCACAATAAGCGCCAGCTTCGCTGGTATTTCTGTGCCTTCGCACCCATGGAGAAGCTAGTCGCAGCATTTAGCTGAATACCCCACTTTCAGAAACTCTTCGATTATCTTGTAACGCCCGTCCCTTAGGTCGGGTAAGGATTGACACTGATAGATGCAATATTATTTTTTTAAGATATTTTTAAGGTCTGCGAAAGGATTAAAGGTGGCCAGTGACTCTGGGTTTTGAGCAGCGGAACGACCTGTTGAGTCCTTAATCCGAGAGTGCTCATTTT
>JANMWF010000297.1:0-11507 GCA_031393845.1 Nitrosomonadales bacterium
ATTCATCGGTAAGGGCTTGCGCGTTATTGGCGGCGTCTTTGTCCCATTCAGCACGCACCAGGCTGTCGATGTTGTCGGCATCTATCGCGGCAAACAGTTTGCCGACCAGCTGGGTGAGTTCCATGCCGCCTGTAGCTTCGCGGATGCGGTACTGGTCATCAGCATCCAGTTGCTTGTTGAGACGCGCCAAGCGTCCGGCGAGTGAACTCACGGTGTCTTCATCGGTCGAGCCCATCATCACTTGCATCGCCAAGTCTTTGAGCGGCACGGTGGGCTTGGTGATGAGCGGCTGGCTGGCGGTTTTAAGAGATTTGGTTACGCCGATGGCATCGACGATGACATAGTGGGTCTTGGCACTGACGGCGGAGGGGGTGACTTTTTTCAGGTCGTCCATGTCCAGCGTGCGCGTGCCCCGGCCTTTCATCTGCTCGAAATAGTTGCGGCTTTTTACGTCGCGCATGAACAGCAGGCATTCCAGCGGCTTCACGTCGGTGCCGGTGGCGATCATGTCCACGGTGACGGCGATGCGCGGGTAATAGGCGTTGCGAAAATCGGCCAACACCGACTTGGGGTCTTCCTCGATTTTGTAGGTGAGCTTTTTGCAGAAGGCGTTGCCCTCGCCGAATTCTTCGCGCACGGTCTGGATGATGTCGTCGGCGTGGCTGTCGGTCTTGGCAAAAATCAGCGTCTTGGGTACTTCCGTGCGACCGGGAAAAATTTCCGGCAGTTTGTCGCGGAAGGTGCGGATGACGGTGCGGATTTGATCCGGATTGACGATGTTGCGGTCAAGCTGCGTGGCGGAATAGGCTTCGTCTTCGTCCTGCTGTTCCCAGCGTTTTTTACGGGTTAGTTTTTCGCGGCGTTCGACTTGCTGATGCGCGTTGATTTGCGCGCCTTGCTGGGTAATTCGCGTATCGATGACGTAAATTTCATTGCCGACATTCACGCCATCGGCCACGGCTTTTTCGTGGCTGTAATCGCTGACCACGTTCTTCTTGAAGAAGCCGTAGGTGCGGTTGTCCGGCGTGGCGGTGAGGCCGATCAGGCTGGCATCGAAATAATCGATCACCTGTTGCCACAGGTTGTAGATGGAGCGGTGGCATTCGTCGATGAAGATGAAATCGAAAAACTCCGGCGGGACTTTTTCGTTGTGTACCACCGGCATCGGAGTTTTGGGTTGCTTCATTTCTGCCGGGTTGATTTCTTCGGCGGCTTCATCCAGCGGCGTATCTTTGAGGATGGAGTACAACCGTTGAATAGTGCTGATGCACACCTGGCTGTCCTTGGCGACAAATGCTGACTTGAGCCGCTGCACGTTATACAGCTTCACGCTTGGCTTCAATTACACCCACTGTTTTTTTGTTCACAAATAACACATAGTCCGCTGGGCCAACATCAGTCTGATATTCGCGCACTGCCTGGCCCAATCCAACATTCAGGTCGATTTTCTTGGCGTGCTGAACAACCCAACCCGCCTGCTTAAGCAGCGCATCGATGGTGTCGCGGGCTTTTTGTTCGGGATTTTGGTTTTCAGTCATTGCAATAACAACGTTCACCGATTGAGGCAACGTTATGAGGAATTTTATTCATCTTGAGGGATAAAGGTCAGCTATATCAGATATTCGCGGCTTCCTTACCTTATATCGCTTTACTTGGTTTGTTGCTCCACACTCTGCTTTAAATCCTCGACGTTTTTTGTCTCTGCTTGCCCTACTTTTTTGGCTTGTTCAAGCGCTGTATGTTGCTGCTGGAACAATTGGGTGGACTCGGTTTTAGGTAAAGGTGGTTTCGAAGGTTTTTCGCCACAGGCGGTGATGGCCAGAGTTGCGGCACCCAAAGTACAGACCAGTGTCAGTCTTCTGATTTTCTTAAATGTGCTTACGATTGATCCCATGGTATCTCCGATTTTGCTAATGTTTAGTTTCAGTTTTCTCAGGCTTGGTTGTTAATGGATTAGCAGGTGGTTGCGGTTGATTGGATGGAGTTTGAGGATAACCTGCCGTATCCAGTCCACCGCCCCACTGTTCAGCCTGAAAACCCTTGAACCAAGTTTTCCCCACTGAGAGTGTCGGCACACCCGAACTGCCAGATAACTGCTTGAAAGTATTTAGCTCTTCTTGGGTACGCACGTTGTTTTCGGTAAATGGAATGCCGCGCTTATTAAGGAATTCACGTGCTTGTTTGCACTGATCACCACATTTATCGGCTACATAAAGAGTGACAGGAAAATTTTGTTTGGCTTGACGTGTTGCATAAGGTAAATCATTTACATCAACTGTTGGGACAGCGCCAAATTTCTTTTTCTCAACCGCTGCCGCATCCGCCGCCGGGGTATCGCCGTAATGTACTTTGCCGGATTTATCCACCCAACGATACAGCTCATCTGCCTGCGCACTGCCACACGCTAAAGCTATCAACCCTGCCCATACGAAACGTCTTCTCATATTGCACTCCCGGAAACAGAACACAAACTTAACTTGCCGCGACCAAACCGCTGTGGCGCAATAGCGCATCAATAGTTGGCTCACGACCTCGAAATGCCACAAAGGATTGCATCGCATCGCGGCTGCCCCCCACCGCTAGTATCTCTTCGCGGAAGCGCAGGCCGGCCGCCAAGTTGAGCACGCCACTTTCCTCAAACAGGCTATACGCGTCAGCGGATAATACTTCCGCCCATTTGTAACTGTAATACCCAGCCGCATAGCCACCGGCAAAAATGTGCGAAAAACTATTGGGGAACCGGTTGAATGCGGGCGGGATAAGTACCGCCACCTTGCTACGCACTTCGTCCAGCAATTGCTGGATAGTCTGCGTACCCTGTGGATCAAAGTCGCTATGCAGTCGCATGTCGAACAAAGAAAATTCTATTTGGCGCAAGGTTTGCAAACCATTCTGGAAATTTTTCGCCGCCTGCATTTTATCGAATAATGCGCGCGGCAATTTTTGTCCGGTATCTACATGCCTCGTCAAATCTTGCAATACATTCCACTCCCAGCAGAAGTTTTCCATAAACTGGCTGGGCAATTCCACTGCATCCCATTCCACACCGTTGATACCGGACACTCCGAGATCTTCCACTTGCGTTAGCAAATGGTGCAGGCCATGGCCGAATTCATGAAACAGGGTAATAACTTCATCGTGCGTGAAGAGCGCGCGTCTGTCTCCTACCGGTGCAGCAAAATTACAATTGAGGTAGGCGACGGGTGTTTGAATGCCAGCCGCAATGCGGCGGCGGGTGATGGCATCGTCCATCCACGCGCCGCCGCGTTTGCTGCTGCGCGCATACAAATCGAGATAAAACTGGCCCACTAAACTGCCATCACTGTCCAGAATATCGTAAAAACTTACTGTTAAATGCCACAGCGGTGCTGGCGCAGAGCGAACGGTTAGGCCATATAACGTTTTTACCAACTTGAACATGCCATCCAGCACTCTATCTTCCGGGAAATATTGCTTCACTTCCTGCTCGGAAAAAGCATAACGCTGTTGGCGTAAATGTTCACTGGCGTAGCTGACATCCCATGCCTGCAAATCTGTTATGTTGAGTTGCGCGCGGGCAAATTCACGCAACTCTGTCAGGTCTCGTTCGGCGAAAGGTCGTGCGCGTTGCGCCAATTCACCCAAAAAGTCTTGCACCTGTTGCGGCGTGCTCGCCATCTTGGTTGCCAGCGACAGCTCTGCAAAATTGGAAAACCCCAGCAGATGCGCCTCTTCGCCGCGCAGCTTTAGAATCTGCTTCATCAACGGCGTGTTATCCCATTCCTGCTTGGCTTGATCTTCTGCTGAAGCGTTCGACGAAAGCTCGCTGGCGCGGGTACTGTTTGCAGTGTACATGCGCTCGCGCAGCGCACGGTTATCTGCGTATTGCATGAGCGGGCCATAAGAAGGGGCTTTCAGGGTGAACAACCAACCCGTTTTGCCTTCCTCTTGCGCCGCTTCGGCAGCAACCTGCCGCTCGTCTGTTGGAATACCGGACAACTCCGCTTCGTCTTCAACCAGCCATGTGTAAGCGTTAGTGGCATCCAAAATATTATCCGAAAAACGCGAGCACAACGTGGAAAGCTCCTCCTGAATGTCAAGAAAGCGTGCCTTTTGCACTTCCGGTAATTCAGCCCCGCCAAGGCGAAAGTCACGCAATTGATTCTCAATAATTTTCTGACGTGCCGCATTCAAAGTCGTAAATTCTGCGCTGGAGTGCATGGCCTTCACCTTCTGAAACAGTGCGAGATTTTGCGCCAGCTCGGCGTAGTACTGCGTAATCTTTGGCAAATTGGCGTTGTATACTTCGCGCAGTGGAGTCGAGTTCATCACTGCATTCAAATGCGAAACCTGCCCCCATGATCGCGACAAACGCTCGTTGGCATCCGCTAACGGCTGTATGAAATTGTCCCAAGTGGTGGCAGAGTCATCATCCAATAGTCGCTGGCATAGCTCACGATTTTCAGCTAAAAGTTGATCAAGCGCCGACGCAACGTGTTTGGAGCGGATTTCCTCAAAACGCGGCAAACCGGAAAAATCAAGTAATGGATTCATATCTTAAAAACAACCTTTCATTTATTATTCATAATAGTCTGCCAATAGACAGATTCAAGTATGGATCGTAGCAGATCAGTCGAGAAGAAAGGCAATTGCGCTAACTCAAAGTAACTGCGGTTTCGCCATCGACATGCAGCATCCTTCCTTGAGTAGAATTTCGAATTCCTCGGCCGGGAGCGGCATACTGAAAAAATAGCCCTGCATTTCGTCACAACGATGCGAGCACAGGAAAGATTTCTGCTCCTCGGTTTCGACACCCTCGGCGATGACCCTGAGTCCCAGATCATGTGCCATGGAAATGATGATTTTGGCGATGATCGCGTCATCCCGGTTGGTGGTAATGTCGCGCACGAATGACTGGTCTATTTTAAGAAAGCCTATTGGAAAATGCTTGAGGTAATTCAGGCTTGAATAGCCGATACCAAAATCGTCAATCGAAAGTTTTACCCCAATCACCTTGAATTGAGTGAGTGTCGCTATTGCCGCCTCTACATTCTGCATGACCATGCTCTCGGTCAGCTCCAACTCAAGGTAAGAGGGGTCCAGTTCAGTCTCTTGCAAAATACTGGAAACTAGTTCAACCAGATCCTGCTGCTTGAATTGGCGCGCCGAAAGGTTGACTGCGATGCTAACTGGCTTGAGTCCGGCAAGCTGCCATGCCTTATTCTGTTCGCAGGCGGTGCGTAACACCCATTCCCCGAGCGGCACTATCAGGCCAGACTCCTCTGCCACCGGGATGAACTTGGTCGGATAAAGCAAGCCTTGGACGGGATGTTGCCAGCGCACCAATGCCTCCATACCGGTTATTTCGCCGCTAACCATATCCACTCGCGGCTGGTAATGGAGTAGAAACTCCTGGCGATTAATTGCTTGTCTCAGTTCGCTTTCCAGCGTTAGCCGCTCCAGTGCTTTGGCATTCATTTCGGCGGTGCAGAACTGGGCGTTATTGCGTCCTTTGTTCTTGGCCAAGTACAAAGCGCCATCGGCACTCTGAAGCAGGGTCTTGGCGTCATCGCCGTCCTTGGGGTAGAGCGCGATGCCGATGCTGCATGTGACGAACAGCTCGTGAGCTTCAATGGTGAATGGTGCGGTCATAAGTTTGAGGATTTTCTGCGATACCATCAAGGCCTCGTCTTCTGATGCCATGCTGGCCAGGATCACCACGAACTCGTCCCCACCCAGGCGCGCCACAGTGTCGTCCTCGCGCATGCAGGCGGTAAACAGGGCAGCAACCTGTTTCAGCAACATATCGCCGGCATAATGGCCCAAACTGTCGTTTATGTTCTTGAAATGGTCCAGGTCAATGAACAGCACTCCTAACTTATCCCCGTGACGATGCGCATTAGTCACCGCCTGGACGAGTCGATCATGGAACAGGGTGCGGCCGGGAAGCCCGGTCAGGACATCGTGATAGGCCAAGTAATTGAGCTTTTCTTCCTTTTTGATGTATTCCAGTGCATATGAAATATTTGCGGTCAGCTCGGTGAGCAGTTTTATTTCTGCCAGATCGAAAAAATTAGGCTCTGAAGCATAGAGAAGGAATAGGCCAGCCGGCTGGTCATCTTCCATCAGGGGGAATATGCCCAGGGAACGGTAGCCACGTAACGATGCATCTATATGCCAGTGCGCTAGTTGAGGTTCTGAATTAATGTCGTTGCAGACGATGGGCATTTTTTCCTGTAACGCCCGTACTACAAGCAGTAATGAATTCGTCCCGTTGTCCCTGATATATGAGGTAATTTTGTCAAGATATCCTTCATCCAAGCCCGACCAGGCCAAGGGTGATAGCCCTGTCCCTTTGGAGTCGACCGATCCTATCCAGGCCATTCTGAAATGACCGTGCTCCACTGCGATACGGCAAGCTTCAGTAAATAACTCCTGCCGGTTCCGAATACGGACAATGGCCGCATTGATGCCGCTCACGATTCCATAGAGGCGGTTGAGTCGAATGATTTGAGTCTCCGCGCGTTTGCGCTCCGCGATCTCCTCGTTTCGTCCGTGCACAGCCTGCTCGAGGAGCTGATTATGCTCGGCGAGGACGTCATTGCATTCTTTCAAGCGTAGCAGGTTGCGCACGCGCACCCACAACTCGACACGATCTATCGGCTTGGTAAGAAAGTCTTCTGCCCCGGCGTTCAGCCCGGCCAGCTTGGAGCCGCGGTCACCCAATGCGGAGAGCATAATGATGGGAAGGTTACGGGTGGCAGGATTGCCCTTGAGCTTAGCCGCCACATCGTGGCCATCCAGGCCGGGCATCATGACATCGAGCAGAATCAAGTCTGGGGGCTTCTCCGCCACTATCGCCAATGCCTCCTCGCCGCTGTTAGCAGTAACGGTAAGGTACCCTTCCGGCTTAAGCAAGACCTCCAGCAAGCTCCTGTTCTTTGGCTCATCATCCACAATCAGGATTGTTGCTTGACGGGATGTCATGGTGGACTTTCTTGTTTGTTCGGCTCTATTGAAGAATATAACGAATCACGTTTCGCCAACAGTGCCTTGATCTCTGCCAACAATTCCAGATAGCGCAACGGCTTGGTGACGTATCCGTCACAACCGGCACTACGGCAGCGTTCTTCATCACTTTTCATCGCCATGGCGGTAAGTGCGATGACCGGAATGGTGCGCGTGGCAAGGTTCTGCTTGAGCAGTGCCGTAGCGACCAGGCCGTCCATGCCGGGCAAATGGATATCCATCAGGATTAAGTCGGGCTGCTCAGTTTGCGCTAACGTCAAGCCAGCCTCCGCATCCATGGCGCTAAGCACGCTGTAACCTGCATTTTGCAAGAGAAGTACTGCCAGTTTCATATTCGCGGGGTGATCCTCGACCACCAGTATTTTGGTCATGTCAGTCTTCCTTTCGGCGAATCATCAGTGCCCACCTCACCTCGTTGAGGAAATGGCCTTGGCTTATTACTGTCTTTTCCATGATTTTAATTACCTGAGGATTAAGCGCGGCACGATCCTCATCAGTGATTTCTTTGGAGGTTACGACCAAAATCGGGATACGCGCAGTGTCAGCCCTGTTTTTAAGTGCCAACACCACGTCAAAACCATTCACTTCCGGCATCAGCAGGTCGAGCACGATCAGGTCAGGCAACAAACGGTACGCTGCATCAATCGCATCGCTTCCACCATAGGCCCTAACTACCGCGTAGCCAGTATCCCGCAGATGAATGGCGATGATTTCCACTGCCTTGGGATCGTCGTCCACCACCAATATTGTCAGCGGCTGTGTGGGTTGTAATGATGCATGCAGGCCAAGATCGGTCAGCGTACCATGCAAATCCGCACGGCTGATTGGCTTCTGTAACACCGCCGATGCACCGAGGGATAAACCCATGCTGCGGTCTGCCAGAATAGAAATAATCACCACCGGAATATGAGCCAGAGCAGGAATTTGCTTGATGCGAGTGAGGAATTCCCAACCAATCATGTTTGGCAATAAAATGTCCAACGTGATTAATGCCAGTGGCTGTTGCATGGCGAGGTTGAATGCTGCCTCTGCGCTTACGGCGCGCACTGTCCTGATACCTAACAATTCCAGTTGGATGCGGATTAACTCGGCCGCCCGATCGTCATCTTCCACCACCAAGGCGAACCGCTCTTCTGTATGGCGGAGCGCCATCAATGCTGATGGGATGGCTAGATCGGCTGGTTTTTCGGTCAGTGCGGCAACTGCTTCCTCGGTCATACATAGCGGCAGCCAGACCGTGAAGCAGGTGCCTTGGCCCTTGGCGCTTTCCACTGCCACCGTGCCGCCGTGTAGTTCGGCGAGATTCTTTACTATCGCCAAACCTAATCCCGTCCCTTCGTATTTGCGCGCCAGACTGCTATCAATCTGGCTGAACGGTGTGAACAGCCGCTCAAAATCTTCATTAGCGATGCCGATGCCGCTATCGGTAACGCTGATTTCGATGAAATCCGTAATTTTGTCGTTACTCCAAGGTAAGCTCATCCCCGCCCATCGACCGGTTAGCTGACCGACTTGGGCGCGCGACACAAGGCGGACACGCAGGGTTACATTGCCGCCTTCGGGAGTAAACTTGACTGCGTTCGATAGCAGGTTATAAACGATTTGCTTGGCTTTGCGCACGTCTGCCTGAATATCGCTCAGCCCATCGGCAATATCAAAACTGAGGCGGATGTGCTGGGCAGCCGCTTTCTCCCTGACCATAGACAGGCTATTGGAAAACAACGAGGCTAGATCGACTGACTCCAGGTGAAGGGTCATTTTGCCGGCTTCCACTTTTGATAGATCCATTATGTCGTTGATCAGAGCCAGCTGATGCTGGCCGCTCTCTAAGATGTCTCCTATATAGCCACGTTGCTCATCAGTCAGATCGCCCATCAGGCCATCCTTGAGCACTTCAGAAAAACCGATAATGGCGTTAAGCGGCGTTCTTAGTTCGTGCGACATAGTAGAGAAAAACTCCGATTTTATCCGGCTAGCCGCCTCCAGTTCAACGTTCCGCTGCTGCACCTGCTCATGCTTTCTCTGCTCCACCTCTGCTTGCTTGCTGGCGGTCAAATCTCTTGTCACTACAATATAAAGCTGCTTCATATTGAGGCGTATTTCACGCGTTTTGAATGCCAGCGGAAAATTTGTGCCGTCCTTGCGCACGCCCACCACTTCCTTGCTCAATCCAGTAGCCGTGGGTTTGTTCAACGGCTGACGTCGTTCAAGAGTACCATTATGCTGACGTCGGCTTGACTCCCGCGTCAGCAGGCTGACATTTTTACCAATAATCTCATTTCCTGTGTAGCCAAAAACCTGCTCCGCGGCCGGGTTGAAAATTTCGATCTCGCCGCCTTCGTTAATTGCAATGATGCCTTCATCCACGTTGTCCAGCACTGCACGGGTACGCGCTTCGCTGTCGCGCACTTGGCCGATGACCTTCACCAAATTATCGTGTATTTCCTTCAAGGCTTTCATCAGTTGGCCAATTTCATTTGGTGAGCTGACTTCGATTTGCTGCGTCAAATTGCCTGCGGCAACGCCCCGGGCAATTTTCACCACGTCCTCTAGCGGCCGTGAAATGGCACGGACAAGCATAAAGCCAATCCATATAGCCAACCCCAGGCCAATGATTGCCGTAGCGATGATAATGTTGCGAATAATATCGTAGAGGCTCTGTACCTCTTCATATTCCTGCTTAGTCACACTCAATTGCAGCTTGCCAAGTGTCTTGATTCCTTTCCCAACTGGTTGATAGAGGGGCCGGATATATTCCACGAGGATTCGGGTCGCTTTCTTTAAGTCGTTTGCCCGCAAAGCGGCTGCTGCTGGATTTAGACTCTGGGTAACGAATTTTTTATAGTCATCGGCAAATTTTGCCGCCAGTATCTTTTCTTCGGGTGTTAGATAGGTGGCCATGTAGGCTTCCCATATCTCGTCAATCTCCGCTTCATTCTTTTCCAGTTTCGCAACATTAATGCCGATTTCTTCGGGCGTCGACGCCACCAAGCTAGCCGTTATGGCGATGCGGTTTTGCAATATCAACGATTCAATGTCCGTCAACTGGTCGAGTGCAATGATGCGGTCTTCATAAACGG
Organism: Nitrosomonadales bacterium; assembly: GCA_031393845.1. GTDB lineage: Bacteria > Pseudomonadota > Gammaproteobacteria > Burkholderiales > Gallionellaceae > Nitrotoga. The sequence goes on from JANMWF010000297.1 coordinate 10,089, forward strand.
TTTTCAGACTGTCTCTCGCCTTGCTCATTCCAAATAGAGAGACTGACTCAACTCCTAACAGGGTGGCTGCAATGAAACAAAAATTAACGATCAAGCGCGATTTAATGGTCAAAGTATTAATCATATTTTTTTGAGTGTAATGGTGTATGCAGAGGCGAAGCATCTGTGATATGTCTAAACACGCTGTTGCCCAATCTCAATCAATTTAAGGTACAACCATCAAGACGAAATGCCAGGCACTAATGATTCAGACAGAGCACTGTAAATTTTTTTTAATGCCTTGCTCTGGGCGAACCTTAACTATTTCAGAAAAGCCAGTTATTGAATTGCCAACTTAAATTTACAGATCGCCGCACAATCAAGGTCATTGACCAATCTTTTATTGGCTAGCCTTTGATTGATAAACAAGCTGCCCATCAACCAAGGTATAGCGCACGCGACCCTGCAATTCCATACCGATGAATGGCGTATTTTTGCCTTGGCTTTTCAATGCCGCAGGTTCAACCTTCCAGTACACTTCTGGATCGAACACGCACACATCGGCAGCGGCTCCGACAGACAGATGCCCCGCGTCCAGGCCTAATATGCGCGCAGGCTGTAATGTAATCTTGGCGAGCCCGTCAACGAGCGCGCGGCGGCTCTGCCTCGCCCATTTGAGCGCCAGCGGTAGCAGCAATTCCAGCCCGGTCGCGCCTGCTTCGGCCTCGGCAAAAGGCAGTTGCTTGGCATCCTCATCCACTGGCGTGTGGTCGGAACAAATTGCATCTATTGACCCGTCGAGCAAACCGGCATGCAATGCATCGCGATCGCGCTGACTGCGCAACGGTGGTACCAGATGGCAGTTGGCATCAAAGAATCCGATATCCATTTCGGACAGGTGTACATGGTTGGCAGACACATCGCAGGTAAGCGTCAGTCCCTGCTGTTTAGCGGCACGCACCAGTGCTACCCCTTCTGCACTGGAGATTCGACAGATATGCAGCCGCACGCCGGTCTCACGCGCTAATTGCAACATGGTGGACAGCGCAATGGTCTCCGCACACACCGGAATGGCGGGTAAGCCCAGACGCGTCGCCACTTCACCATCGTGCGCCACTCCGTCGCGAGTCAGGAAACTGTCCTGCGGGCGCAACCAAACACTAAAACCAAAGGTGGCGGCATATTGCATGGCGCGCATCAGAACACGAGTGTCAGTAAGCGCAGCATCGGCTTGACTGAAGGCGATACAACCCGCATCGGCCAGTTCAGCCATCTCGGTAAGTTCTGCACCTTTCAACCCGTAGGTCAGCGCACCCACCGGATAAACACGCGCTTTATTCAATTCACGGGCACGATACTTGAGCATCTCTACCAGACCCGGTTCATCCAGTGGCGGATCAGTGTCCGGCGGACAGGCCAATGTCGTGATGCCGCCGGCTA
>JANMWF010000030.1:0-6767 GCA_031393845.1 Nitrosomonadales bacterium
CTATCGGGTACGCTTAGTGCGCTCAGGTGAATAATTTGCGCTTAGCGATTTGAGCATTCTATTTGGTCATGATGCTTGATCCGTAATAATTTTCTTTAAAACATGCGCCATGTCTTGGTGCCAATCTGGGAGAGTCAGGCCAAACGTTCTTCGCAGTTTCCCGCTATCAAGCTTGGAATTGGACGGACGTGGCGCAGGCATTGGATAGTTGATGCTCGGAATTGCTTCAATTGCACTCGATTTTAACCGTAATTCGATTCCTGCCTTTTCAGCATAAGCAATGACGTATTTGGCATACTCGTACCAAGTTGTTTCACCGGCAGCAACCAAATGATAGATGCCATAGGGAAAGCTTTCTCGATTTATTTCATTCCAATACCGAACAATAACCCGGGCGGTAACATCCGCAATTAAATGCGCCGATGTCGGAGCGCCATACTGATCAGCTATTACACTCAGCGATTCCCGTTCTTTAGCAAGCCTAAGAATCGTCTTGGCGAAATTTCCACCATGCGTGCCGAATACCCAACTGGTTCGGAAGATCAAATTGCGGCAACCAGTCCCTGCAATTCCGCTTTCACCCGCAAGTTTGCTTGTACCATAAACCGATTGCGGGTTTGGGATATCGTCTTCTACATACCATCCGGCTTGCATACCATCGAACACATAATCGGTCGAATAATGCACGAGCAGTGCGCTTATCGAGGCTGCCTCTTCTGCGAGCACACTGGGTACTGTGGCATTAATCAGGTAAGCAATCTGTGGTTCGCTTTCGGCTTTATCTACTGCGGTGTAAGCCGAAGCATTCACAATAATATCGGGCCGCAGCTCACGCACAATTTCTCTTACTTGCGATACCTGAGTCAAATCGCAATCTTGTCGGCCGAAGGCATGCATCAAGCCAAACGGCGACAATGCTCTTTGCAACTCGAAGCCCACTTGGCCATTCTTGCCGAATAGCAAAATAACAGGTTTCTGCAATATCTTCATTAGCCCTAGCTCTTTAGTGATGCGTTAGCAAAACAATCAATCCTGAATTTTCTCTAATTCGCGTGTTTCTCACACAGAATTGATGAAACATCAGGTTATCGCCGCCAAAAATGCGGCGTAAAAATGATCAGCACGGTAACTATTTCCAAGCGCCCGATCAGCATGGCCAAGGTACATACCCAAGTCTGAAAATCACTCAATATCCCGTAGTTGCTTGCCGGACCCAATATCCCCAAACCAGGACCAGCATTGTTGATACAAGCAATTATCCCAGAAAAAGCAGATACGAAATCCAACCCGCTGATCACCAGCGCGAAGGTCAATACGACTACGCTCATGAAGTAAAGAAAGATAAAGCTCAACACCGAGAACACTATGTTGTCGGGCACCACGCGACCGCCAATTTTTAACGGGTTTACCGCGACCGGGTGCAACAGTTTGAGGAATTCACGCCCTGTCTGCTTAATTAAAATGAGCGTGCGTATCATTCTAATGCCACCGCCGGTAGAGCCGGAACTGGCGGAAATACAGCTTAAGAACAGCATCCACAGCGGCGCAAACATGGGCCAGTGGTTAAAATCTACACTGACGAAACCGCAATCGGTCGCAATCGAGACCACGTTAAAACTAGCGTGTCTCAGTGCTGTCCAGAAACTCAGGTAAGTTCCCTGCCACCATAGAAATGTGCCAATGACTAGGCAGCTAACCAATATAAGTATTATGGTGGAAAGGGCCTCGGTGTCACGTAAATAAAGTTTCAAGCTCTTTTCGCGCCATGCCAGAAAGTGTGTCGCGAAATTCATTACTGCCAGCAGCATAAATACGATGAGCACAAATTCGATAACAGCAGAGTTGAAGTATCCTATGTTAGCGTCATGCGTGGAAAAACCACCCAACCCCATCGTGGAAAACGCATGACATATAGCATCTAGCCAGGACATTCCAGCCACGTTTAGCGATAGGATGCAGGCCAAGGTAATGAAGCAATATACCAGCCACAAATTGCGTGCAGTTTCGGTAATACGCGGGGTGAGGGTAGAGTTCTTCATCGGGCCGGGCGTTTCCGCCTTATACAACTGACGACCGCCGACGCCAAGCAGGGGCAAAATTGCCACCGCAAGCACGATAATTCCCATGCCGCCCAGCCAGATCAATTCGTGCCGCCACAGGTTGATGGCGGGTGGCAAAGCGTCCAGCCTGGTCAACACGGTCGCACCTGTGGTTGTTAGGCCAGACATGGTTTCAAAGTAGGCATCGGTGAACGACAGACCGTTGATCAGCAGTAATAGCGGCAGAGTGGCAAAAGCAGGAATCGCTGTCCACATCATCACTACCAGCAAATAGCCGTGGCGGATAGACAGCTCACCTTTGTTGTGACGTGTAAGCATCCACATCAGGCAGCCCACCGCAAATGTCATCACCATCGCCAGGGCAAAGTCTATCAATGTGCCATCTTGATAAATCAGCGATGTACCAATAGGTAAGATATACGTTATGCTGAACATGATCAGCATCATACCCAGCGCGTGAATAACTGTCAGTGATCGTTGCATTAAAAGAACTTTATGTCGACCTGAAATAACTTCTCGACCTTGCTAATCATTTTTTTGTTGATCACGAATACGATGGCATGATCGTCCGCCTCAATCACCGTGTCATGGTGACCCATGAGCACCTGCTCGCCACGCACAATTGCGCCTATAGTCGCGCCCTTGGGCAGTTCAATTTCATCAATGCGGCGTCCTACAACTTTAGACGAATGTCGCTCGCCGTGTACCACCATCTCTAGCGCCTCTGCTGCTCCGCGCCTAAGCGCATGTACCACTGCCACGTCACCTTGACGCACGTAGGCGAGCAACGAACCAATCGTGACGTGGGCCGGTGATAGTGCAATATCTATCTTTCCGCCTTGCACCAACTCAACATATGAACTGCGGTTAATCAATGAGAGCACTTTACGCGCCTTCCCTTTTTTGGCTAGCAGCGCGGACATAATATTGTTCTCATCATCATTGGTCAGAGAACAAAACACGTCCACATCACCTACATGTTCGGCTGCCAGCAAGTTCTCATCGGTCCCATCGCCACAGAGTACCAGCGTATGGGTCAACTCGGCTGCCAGACGTTCACACGCTTTCTTGTTATGCTCTATCAGCTTAACCTGATAATCGCGCTCCAGCGCTCGCGCCAGCCTACGTCCTATATTGCCACCGCCTACAATCATCACACGTTTGGCTGGCTTATCCATATGACGCCACTCTTTTAATACAGTGCGGATATTTTCGGTTGCGGCAATAAAGAAAACCTCGTCGCCTGCTTTGATCACCGTACTACCTTCTGGAATAATGGATCCGTCTTGGCGAAAAATTGCCGCGACCCGGGTGTCAACATTGGGCATATGTGTGCGCAGATATCGCAATTCCTGTCCGACCAAAGGGCCGTCCTCAAACGCCTTGACGGCCACCAGGGACACTCGGCCATTAGCGAATTCCAGCACCTGCAGGGCTTCTGGAAACTCAATCAATTTATAGATGTAATCAGTGAGTATCTGTTCTGGGCAAATGGAAAAATCGACACAAAAATTATCAGCACTAAATATTTCGGGATGTTCCAGATAATTTGCGGCGCGAATGCGCGCAATCTTGGTCGGGGTGTTATACAGACTGGCGGCAAGCTTGCAGGCCACCATGTTAACCTCATCACTTTGCGTAACGGCTAACAACATATCAACATCTGCAATGCCCGCCTGTTCTAGTATAGAAGGATGGGAAGCATTTCCCACAAGTGTACGAAGATCAAAGCGATCTTGTAGCAGACGCAATTTTTCCGCGTCGGTATCAACTATAGTGATATCGTTGTCTTCTCCAACCAAACTCTCCGCCACTGTCGAACCGACCTGTCCTGCCCCGAGTATCAAAATCCGCACGTCAATCGCCTTTCATGATGTTCAACTTTCTTGTAACCGCCTGACGTGTATTGACCGCGATGCGCTAAACGGCACAAAACAGATAGCTCGATGCCACTCAAATCAGGTTTGCTACTGAAGAACATGGCGTTATCGTCTCTGCACAAATAATTCAGTCGCAAAACACGGAAAAATTATGAGTCTCAGCTTAAGAAACGATGCTCAATTTAGCGGAACGGATTCAAGTTTATGCTTCGCTTTTCCATTTAATAGAACAACCCATGCTGGCGATCTGCTCTAGCGGTCCCTTGCCAGTTTGCGCCACTTGCACCATAGCATTAAACAAATCACGCGGTACATCCGGCATCGCCTCCTTGCGTGAGGCATCCAGTCGACCACGGTATTGCAATTCCAGTTGAGCATTAAACCCGAAGAAATCTGGCGTGCAAACCGCTCCGTAATCCTTAGCAATTTGCTGGGTCTCGTCCCATACATAAGGGAACGGATAAGCGTATTGCTGAGCCACTTTCTGCATATTTTCGAATGAATCTTCCACATATTCTGCAGAATCATTCGACATGATGGCAATGCTGTTAATGCCATATTGCAGCAGTTCGCGTGTATCCCGCACAATGCGATCACGGATGGATTTAACATAAGGACAATGGTTGCAAATGAACATCACCAACAGTCCATTTTTGCCACATGTATTTTTCGGGGTGCAACGCTTCCCATCCACACCCCGCAAGTTAAATTCATGAGCCTTCCAGCCGAAATTACAAACTGGTGGTTGTAAACTTACCATTAAATCTCTCCTCAACAACAATTTTCAGGGGGGCCCACGTAAAAACGCAATATGATGCTGCCTAAAGTCAAAAGTGTTGGGCATCGGCAACTAATCACTTGGCTAATTAAAGTTCTTAGCCTAACAGCCGATTATAACTCCAATAAAATATCAATAAATTAATGTGGGCACGATGAAATCAGCTATCAGCACGAGTGATCTTTCCATTTTCCTGGTTGAACCTTCCAGCCTGCAGGCGCGCATTGTCCAAAAATATCTCAGCGATCTTGGTGTATTGAACACACAGGTTTTTCAGGATGGGGCTTCAGCACTTGCGGCCATGCGCGAACAACAACCTGACTTAACCATCAGCTCGATGTACCTGGAAGATATGTCTGGCTCAAAATTAATTGAAGTGATGCGCGCCGATCAAGCCTTAACGGGAATAGCTTTCATCCTGATTTCCAGCGAGGACAACCCGCTTTACCTCGATCCCGTGCGTCAATCCGGCGCCTGCGCCATCCTGACAAAACCGTTTAAACTTAAACACTTACGTGAAGCTATCTTTACTACGCTCGATTATCTAAATCCGGGCAGTCTCGCGCTGGAAAAAGATAACTTCGACATCGAAAATCTGCAAGTACTGATAGTGGATGACAGCTCCAGCGCACGTTCCTACCTGATCAGGGTACTTAAAAATATCGGCATCAAGAATATTACCGAAGCTGAAAATGGCAAGCTGGGGGCAGAAATCGTCCAAGGGCACTCCTTCGATCTGGTCATTACCGATTACAACATGCCAGAAATGGATGGCAGGGAACTGATTGAATTCATTCGCAACAAAAGCTGGCAAAATGCACTGCCGATAATAATGATATCCAGCGAACAGGATGAAAATCGGCTTGCCGCCGTGAAGCAGGCAGGCGTTTCAGCGATCTGCGGCAAGCCTTTTGATCCATCGCATATTAAAATCCTGATCGAGCAAATATTTACGCCTGCAGATTAACCAATTACTCGGGCTCGATTGTTCCAATATTTCCCGGCAACAGTATCCGTTTCTAATCACACTTTTCCAAGACCGTGCCGAATGTCTATATTTTGGCACAAACCAACCGTTGATCATCCAGCATTACACCCTGTCATTGGGTAAGCCGCATCAAGTGCTATAATTTGTACTTCTTGTGAATGAATTGTGTAATGCTTGCTGTCTTGAATTTCAAATCCCATCTTTCCGAATTGTTCGCGCAGGCTGTAAGTGTTGTTGCGCCTGAAGCGACACATATTGACTTCCTCATCGAGCGCCCCAAACAGGCACTGCATGGCGATTACGCTTGCAATCTGGCGATGCAGCTGGCAAAGCCGCTGCGCAAATCTCCACGTGACATCGCGCAAGCATTGATCGCGGCCTTGCCTGCATCCCTAGTGGTGGAAAAGGTGGAGATTGCCGGAGTGGGTTTCATTAATGTATTCATCACTACGGCGGCCAAACAGAATGTGGTGCGCAGCGTGCTGCAGGCAGGGGCGGGCTATGGTCACATTCACCTAGGCACGGGCCGAAAGTTACAGGTGGAATTTGTTTCCGCTAATCCAACGGGGCCTCTGCATGTAGGGCATGGTCGCGGTGCCGCAGTGGGCGATTGTTTATGCCGCGTGTTGCAGACGGCAGGTTGGAATGTGACGCGGGAATTTTACTATAACGATGCTGGCTCGCAGATCGACAATCTCACACTATCAGTACAATTGCGCTGCAAGGGTGTGACACCTGACGATCCGTCGTGGCCTGAAAATGGTTATCGCGGTGATTACATCACCGATGTCGCCCGTGCATATTTGGCGCAAGAATCGGTGGAAGCCGACGATCAGCATGCGCGGGCATCAGGTGATGTGAATGATGCCACTGCCATCCGCCATTTTGCGGTAGCTTATCTACGCAGTGAACAGGATCTCGACTTGCGCGCCTTCGGAGTCAATTTCGATGTGTATTCGCTGGAGTCTGCACTCTACACTGAAGGTAAAGTGGAGGAAGCTGTCAGCAAGCTTATTGCCAGCGGCCATACGTATGAGCAGGGCAATGCACTATGGCTACGC
>JANMWF010000005.1:0-4436 GCA_031393845.1 Nitrosomonadales bacterium
GGACTGCCTCCGGGAAAGCTGGAAGCGGGGTTCGATTCGAGGCACCGAAACGCTTGCGGTTCGGAATGCCGTTAACCACGATGGCTGCGATCGCATCGCCGCGACCAAGCACGAGGAGCATTGTTTTCAATTTCGTGTCGCATGTGCCACCGACGAGCGACGCCAGGTCAAACAGCGGCACGAGATTACCGTGAAGGTTCACTAGACCTAGTAACCAGCGGCCCGTGTTCGGAAGGCGAAAAACAGGCGGCATTTCTGAAATTTCGTTTACTTGCGCGTGCGGAACCAGAAACTTAATGTTCGCGACTTCAAAACCTATCCATTCCTGAGCTGCGGCAAGGGTGGCTCCGTGCCGCCGATGAAGCCCGATAGTCATGTGTGCCCCTGCTGATCGGGCTGGGCGCAGAGCCACGCTCGGCGCTAGCAGTGAATCAGCAGAGTTGATATCGTTTTGCATGGCTGTCTCGTCCAGAGTGGATCAGCAAAAGGGCATTTAAACGTAAAAATGGGGGCATCATAACGTGTTGACAAGCCTGACGATATCATCGGATGTGTAGGGTTTAACGATATATCCGCTACCCCCCTGCATTTGCCCCCACATCTTGTCTGCTTTCTGATCCTTGCTGGTTACGAATACGACCGGGATGTCTTTGGTCACGGGGTCTTTTTTCAAAGCACGGGTCGCGGCAAAGCCATCCATGTCCGGCATGTTTACGTCCATGAAGATCAAATCCGGTTTCTCGGATTTAGTCATCTCGATCGCTTCCTTGCCGTTGGCGGCGGTGACGACAAAGCGGCCTGTGCCGATTACGATTTTTTGAATATTGACAAGATCAGTATACGAATCGTCGACGCAAAGAACTTTCTTGATTGTCATGATTGCTTCTCCTTTAATTGGATTGAGTAAAATATAATGCGGCCGGGATCAGGCATTCGTTTGCACGTATTTGCTGATTACTTCGAAGAGGCGGTTTTCGTTGACCGGTTTTGTGAGGTAAGTATCGCAGCCAGACATGGTGCCCCGGATCTTGTCGAAAGTGGAATCTTTGCTCGAGAGCATGACCACTGCAGTTTTTGCGCCACCTTTCTTGGATTTGATAAGCTTGCAGACTTGGTAGCCATTGATTCCTGGCATCACGACATCGAGAAAGACGCAGGTGTAGTGTTTAGTGCCGGTGAGTCCAACCGCCTGTTCCCCTGACTCGGCGTAATCGACATTGAAACCAAATGGTGCGAGCTTTACCCGCATGAATTCACGCACAGTCATATTGTCGTCGCAGACCAGGACCCAGCTAAACGGACGATCTAGTGGGCTCACAGGTGCCAATTTACCTGTCAGGCTGTGATTTACTGAGATTGATTTCAGCGGCGCTGTATTTGATATTTGTGGTGGGGCTATCGAGGGCGCCAATGATCGCAGGGCTGGCGTTATGGCGAACATCGGCTGGGTTTTCTCATAGGGAGCTGCTACACGAACTGCAAGCTCTGGTTTGAGAATCTGGCTTGGCGCGGTAATTCCAACTGAGAGATCAAATGCTTTGAAAATCTTTGTCCACTGTAATGGCCGTGACAGAGTTATGCACGAAATACCGTGATCGGTGTCGCCGATCAGGATCGCAGGCCTTGTGTTCATGGCATTTTTTTGACGAAAATCCGCCATCGCCCCTGTGTCTTCAGCATCAACGAGAAAAACGTCCGGCGCCGAACCCATCGTCGGCATAAATTCGACAAATTTAGGTACGCGGCGTGCGGATAGACTGAAGATACTCCTCAAGATAATCCGTTCTGTCTGGCTGAAGCCGTGGACATCGACTGTGTATTGGGGTTTCGCCGGTGATATAGTTGTGGGTGCTGTCATCATCATAGATTTCCGATCAAGCCTGAGGAAATTACGTACTCGACGACTGCGTCGGCACTCTCAAAGCGTGCTGCGGCCGATTTGGCCATCATGCGATTCAGGATGGGTTGAAAGCGCTCGAGGCCCACGGGCAAAATGGGAACCGGGAGGTTTACGTGTTGATAAAGAATCGCCTGTACGGAACTTCCTTTGTATGGCGGCCATCCCGTCAACATTTCGTAAAACATGACCCCCGTGCTATACAGATCCGTCCGCTTGTCGACGGGTAGGTCTAACGCCTGCTCAGGCGCGAGATATGACGGTGAACCCATGATTTCACCGGGGCGGGTAGGTAACCTGATTGAGTCGGAATGCTCGGCAATTCCGAAATCGGCAAGTGCGAGTGAGCCATCCCTGCGAATCATCACATTGTCGGGTTTCATGTCGCAATGAATGATGCCCAGTTCGTGAATCGCGGAGAGTCCGCCCAGAATTTGCAGCAACGAGGCGATTGCGACTTGTGGTGAGGGATATTCTGAGATAAGACACCGTAAATCCCCGCCGGGAAAAAACTCCATTGAGATATAAGCGTGGGTTGAAGTGAAACCCTGATGATAGATGCGTGCGACGTTGGGATGATCTATCTGCGAGATTAGCGCGAATTCATGCAAAAACCGCTGCAATGTATCGTCGCTGTCGATATCGATCGCTATTGTCGGAACAAGCTTTAACACTTGATGGGTATGAGTGACGAGATTCTCTGCGAGATAAACCTCAGACATCCCACCTTGTCCCAGCTTGCGCAGTAAGCGATAGCCTTCCAGTTCGATCGGTTGATTTTGAGGAGTCGTCTCGAGTGAGGTTTCGGTGTTTGAAAAATGGTTTTGAATCGAGTCTGCCTGCTCTCGTGCCAATTCGAATATTGCCGTATTAAGAGCTACAGATTGGCTCAGCTTCTCGTAAAAAGCACTATCATTGTTGGCACTTGCAGTGCGCGGGTTGAGCCCCGTGACCTCTATGGCTTGAATCTGTAGCGTTTTCCCCTTCATGGTCACCATGCTGCCACGGCCGAGCTGAAAACGGTCTCCGGCTATATTTGCGCAGGTGCTGCTCGTCGCTATGCTCCAGCCGAGAACGTTGGTCATTGATTGCAGACGCGCAGCGATATTTACCGTATCGCCGATTACGGTGGTATTGATTGCGGTGCCACTGCCCATGTTGCAGATCATTACTTCGCCCGAATGTATGCCGACACCGACTGCAAACTCCGGCAATGGCCGTCCCGGGAAGCGTTGCGTGATCCAATCACGGAAAGAATCGGCGGCGAGCACTATCAGAAGTGCCACTTTTAGTGCACGTTCGGCGTGATCATCCGGCTGTTCCACTCTTGGCTCAAACATTGCTACCATTCCATCGCTGAGAAATCTTACCACCCATCCACATTGCTGACGGACTGGCTCATATGCTCGGTCAAAGAATGCATTCAAAAATTCAACAATTTCCTCGCCGTGAAGTTGGTCGGCGAACATAGTAAAGTTACGAATATCAACGAAGAGCACTGAACCATTGACCGTAATCTGGGCCGCAGGAATGGCAACGCCGCCGCTTGACAGCTCACCACGGCGCAATCGGGTATTGGTGCACTCATTAGTTTGGTATGGCAAAGAACTATCGCGGGTCGGAGCATACTTGGCGATATCACTAGCTATTAACCTGTGCATAGATTCAGCCTGCTTCAGATGCTTGGAAACGGCATCAGGCAATGCGATAAGGCTTGTCTCTAATAATGATGCAATCATTTGCCCACACCGAAATATAAGATTCTGTGGATAGATGAGAAAATCTCAAAATTTTTGATAGCTGGATTCATGGTCTGCATTCTTAAGCTTGGACGATCATGGTATTGCTACTTCGATTTGTTTTATGCTGCAAGGCACTTTTAACCGCTGCTGTTTAGAATAGCGGATGGATTTGGAAAAACTTTAGCTTGACTTTGAGTTTTTACGCTCTATGTGATTCTTGGCGGGTAACGTTTTGACAAGTGCAAGATGAACAACAAAAAAAGTCAGCTAAAATCAGTTCGTCTTGAGCCTGCCGTCCTGAGCCAGTCGAAGGATGAGTGAATCTCTATTTTATTTGTCTGGTGTGCAGTAACATGGTGTCACTTTTGCTTTACGTAGATGTGTTTGTCCATATTTAAATTCATCATTGGTACGTGTAGTGGGCTGAAAAAACGCTACGCTAACTAATGATGGTAATCTGGAAAGCTGGAAGGTATGTCGTTTGTGCAGCATGCTGACTGGGAAGTTTTTGTATCGGTAATCATCGATAAGTCATAGGCGAAGCAAGTGGGTGAGCATTGTTATGCCTGCGTTGGAATGACTGGGATGCTAGTCTGTATGCGCCAAGTTTGCATGGACAGGACATGACGGCCCTATAACCAGACTCCGTTGAAATACAATTTGGCGGGTATCCATATAGCAGCTGTCTGCTTAAATCGACTCGAATATTATATCTTGTCACGCTTAGAATTTTGAATGTATAGAGATGCCCTATTATGGATATTGAACAGGCGCTAGAAATCGTTAGTCAGACTCAC
>JANMWF010000020.1:0-8450 GCA_031393845.1 Nitrosomonadales bacterium
GAGATCGTCGCCGCCGGCAGTGACGAAACGCTGGCGATGCCGTGGATCGCGATGCGGTAGCTCTTGCCGGGCTGCAGCAGCTACCTAATGTATCAAGCCTAGTCGCCGACTTGGAGAATGATATTTGGCCATATTCTAACCATCGCTTTCATGGCATAGTTGTCAGCCGTTATCTGCATCGGCCGCTATTGCCGCGACTGATCGAATCGCTGCATGCTGGTGGAGTGCTGATTTACGAAACCTTCATGGATGGCAATGAGCGTTTTGGGCGACCAAAAAATCCGGATTTTTTGCTGCGCTCCAACGAGTTATTGGAGGTTTTTTTCCCGCATCTGACAGTAATTGCCTATCAACAAGGTGAATTTCAAGAGCCAGGTCCCGCCGTCATGCAACGCATTTGCGCAGTGTCCAAAAGGCGCAACAATTAATTCAAGAACTAAACATTAGAATAAACCCAGATTGTCCATTAGCGCGAAATCAGCTATGTATCAAAGCGCTGACGAACTAATTCTGCACACATTTTTAATGGATATCCATAGAAAATTATGCAGTTAGTCAATTGATTAAATGGAATTAGTAATGACAGTCTAAGTGATGAATGACTTGCACATCTCAGATTATTTTTTTTATATTTTTCACCCTATACCAACCTGATATTTCCTTTTGAAATTGTTAATTTTCGTCTAAATCATTTTTGGTGAACTTAACATTGAGCTGTTTCAATTTGCGATATAAATGGGTGCGTTCCAAACCAACGTTCTTTGCTACACGAGTTATATTACCGTTCTCTTTATGCATGTGATATCTAAAGTAAAAGCTGTCAAAATGATCACGCGCTTCGCGTAATGGCAAGTCGAGCGGCAACGGGAATTGCGCTGCAGCCTCCCAGATGGTCACCACGCTTCCTCTGTCAGTTAAATCTGCCGATGTAACTTCCTGCCGAATATTTGGTACTGCACCCAGCTTGATTGCCTTGGCAACGGCATCAAGCAATTTCTGTAACGCAATTGGTTTTTCAAGGAAATCCACTGCACCGATGCGCGTCGCCTCAAGTGCTGTTTCTATGGTGCCATGCCCTGACATCATGATCACTGGCATAGTCAACAAATTCTGTCCCACCCACTCTTTAAGCAGACTGATGCCATCGATATTCGGCATCCAGATGTCGAGCAATACCAAATCTGGCACCTGCCGGCTGCGAAAATCGCGAGCCTGGATTGCATTTTCAGCCAGATGCACATGATAACCTTCGTCAAACAAGATTTCCGAGAGCAACTCGCGTATCCCGATTTCATCATCTACCACTAGTATTTCTTTGGTTGCCATTTTTACACGACCTCTATCAATAAGGGCAAAGTAACACTTACTCTCGTTCCACCAGCTGCTACATTTTCAATAACAATACTGCCACCGTGTTCTTCTACAATTTTTTTCACGATTGCCAAACCTAGCCCAGTACCTTTCGGCTTAGTCGTCCTGTATGGTTCGAAAGCTCGCGCCAGCAAATGCTCAGGAAAACCGCAGCCATTGTCTTGCACACACAGCTTTAATGCGCCACCTTCCTCTGTCGTGCTCAGGATAATTTCCCGTTGAGTCACGTTTTGTAAAGCGTCATACGAATTCTGCAACAAATTATGAATAACTTGACGCAAGCGTGTCGCATCCCCTTTCACCCAAGCTTGGGTCGCATTGAAGCGCAAGGTAATCGGACTGCTGTTGGCTTCATACAACCCGAGCACTTCGCGTAGTAGCAGGTGCATGTCCAGCACCATCAACTTGGGCGCGGGCGCCCGTGCATAATCGGCGAATTCAGTTACCATGTTTTTCATTGCCGCCACTTGACTCACGATAGTCTGCGTGGCTCGCTGCAATAGCTGTGCGTCGCTACCGTCCAGCTTGGCGCTCAACTTGTGCTGAAGGCGCTCCGCAGACAGCTGAATAGGCGTCAGCGGATTCTTAATTTCGTGCGCCAAACGGCGTGCCACTTCGCCCCACGCGGCCTGACGTTCCGCTTGCAGCAAATAGGTAATATCGTCAAACACCACTACGTAGCTATTGTCCGCCGCTGTGGACAACCGGGTGCCGCGCATTAATAATATCTGATCACCATTCTTGCTGAGCCGCTCAATCTGACGCTGCCATTCGCCGCTTGTCACTTCATTAAATGCCTGCATGACCGCATCGGAAAAGGGACGTAACAGGGGATGCCGCACGGCGATTTCCGATAAGGGCACATTCTGCATGTCCAGGAGCGATACCCCAAGTATCTGCGCCGCACTACTATTGACAGAACGCAGCCTGAATTGCTCATTCACTACTAAAACACCAGACGATAGATGTGCCAGCATGCTTTCCAGGTAGGATTTAGCATCTTCCGCTTGACGTTGTTGCTGCTCGCTCGTGGTTTTCGCATCGGCCAGTTGTAATGTCATCTGGTTGAATAGCCCGGTCAGGGCGCCCAACTCATCACTACTTTTAATTGGATGCTGACGCGAAAAATCGCCTTGCGCTACCGCCCTCGTTCCTTCGGCCAGCGCTGCGAGTGGTGCGCTTAGGCGATCACTGATAAAAAAAGCAGCTGACACTGCGCTCAATAACACAATCAATAGTGATAGCGTCAGCGTGATGCCATACAAGCGCTTCAATCCCAAACGAGACAGTGACAGCTCCTGGTAATCGCGATAAACCGTCCGAACCATTTCTGCGTCAGCGGCAAGCTGTTTGGGCACTGGTTGTGTTAGCTGCAGGATGCGCGCCTCCGCCGACAGTTGCAGTGGCTTAACCAGTACCAGCACTCGCAATATCAGGCTGTTATCAGGCAGTGTATCAATAATGCTATTAAACCCCTGCTGGCTTGCCTCACGCAGCATTTCGGCGCCCGGCATATCTGGAAGCAGCTTGCGGCTGCTACCGGCAAACGCAAGTAACTTTCCGCTTTCGTTAAACAATGCAACATCCTGAGCGGTACCTTTGTCTATTAGCTGGCCCAACGTTTTTGTGTATTGACCTGGAGATTGCTTTGCAAGTAACCGGGCTGTTGACTGACCTTTTTTGCTCAATTCATTAAGACCAGTTTCCAGCGCATTTCGGCCCAGGTTCAAACCGCTCTCCAACGCTTTTTCTACCCGAAGATCGAACCACGACTCGATGCTCTTATCAAGAAACTGTACCGAAACAGCGTATACCAGCAAACCGGGCAGAATCGCAATCAAAATGAAAAATAGCGTCAGACGCAGGGTGAGTTTCGCACCAAATACTTGTGCCTTAAGCTTGCCGCGTAACTGCCATAATTGATAGCCAACCAGCACGGTTAGGTACAATGCCAGAACCCCGGCCAGAGTCAGCAGTACATAGTAGTTGCGCGAAAACAGCTCGGTATTAGCGCTGGCGCTTGACAGCAAATAAAGCAGAAAACTGCCGAACAGTGCGCTGATGAAAATTAAATACTTCACTGCCTATTCACTTTCGCGGTCTGCGGCAGATACGATGGGGCGCACTATCCAGCGGTACCAATTGGAATCAAAGTTCCAGTCTTGTGTGGCCAAGGCATTGACTTGCAACGGTTTTGGTAATTGCGTTACATCCAGACGCATTCGCGTGGCAGCAATGTAGTCTCCCTTTTGGGGTAACAGCGCTGTAATATAATTATTGTTTTTCTGGAGCAGCGTAGCATCAATAGGTGCAGAAGACTGATGACTGATAATACGCAGTGCATCGCCCAGGCTAGAAAAGTTTTGGAACAGCGAGCCACGCGTGATGCGGTACTGGCGCGTCAGTTTGTTGTAAGATAGTTTGGCAGTTTGTTCATTTTTTGCGATAACTTCGTCCAGCCAGTACCAACGCGAACGAATCAGTGTGAACTCGCTAATAAAATACAGAGGCACCCCGCGCGTTAGTGCTTGATCTACCACAAAGTTTAAACTAATGTCAAAGTCAGCCGAAAACTGGTAACTGCCGTCAGAAAGCCGCGCCTCCGTTTTACGCACTGTAATACCCTCGGCACAGACGACCGAAATGCCTAGCCATAATGCCAGCATCACAGCCAGCAATCGCGTCAGGTTATGCATGCTTTTGCAGTAATGCATAAAAAAAGCCATCGCGCTGGTCATCGGGGAGTATTTGACCTTCATTTAAATTGGGTATGGACAGCGGCAATTGTTTGCCATCATTATGCTGATTTAAAAACTCATCGATAACTTGCTGGTTTTCTCGTGCAAAAATTGAACAAGTCACATATAGTAACTTTCCATCTCTTTCCAGCAACCGCCACAACGCGCAAAGAATATGCAACTGCTGTTCCGCGAACCCATTGATATCACCCGGGCGACGCAGCCACTTTATATCGGGATGACGCCGGACCACGCCGGAGGCAGAGCAGGGTACATCGGCCAAGATTCGATGGAATGGTTTGCCATCCCACCAGCTATCGGGCTGTGCCGCATCACCGCTTTGCAACTGCGCATGCAATTGCAAACGTTGCAGGTTCTCACGTACCAGTTCCAAACGCTGCGAATTTTTGTCCAAAGCAAGTAGATCAAGTTGTGCCAGCTCCAGTAGGTGGGTAGTCTTTCCGCCCGGTGCAGCACACGCATCAAGCACCCGCATACCGTCTTGTACGTCCAACAAGCGTGCTGCGTATTGCGCACCCGCATCCTGCACTGAAACCAGACCGTCGAAAAATCCTGGTAACTTATTTACCGGGAGAGGGTGTTTCAGCAGCACAGCATCTGGCTCGACCATACTGGCCTGAATCTCATGTTGCGCAAGCAGTGCCAGATAATCTGCTGTACTGATGCATCGACAATTCACACGCAGTGTCATGGGCGGGTGCTGGTTACCCGCTAGCAGGATAGCCTCCGAATGCCTTCCATATTGCGCCTGGACTGCAGCTATCCACCATTGCGGATAGGCATAGCGGCCTTCCTCGCTAGTGGCCGCGACAGCTAGTAATGCCTCGCGGTTGCGCAAAAAATTGCGTAGTACCGCATTTGCCAGTCCTCCAGCTGCTACATTGCACTTTCGCACTGCGCGCACGGCATGATCTACCACGGCATGGGGCGCAGATTTGGTATGCACCAGTTGATACAAAGCCACTAGTAACAGACAACGTAGTTGCGAATCCTGCACCGGTTTATGCAACAATTGATCCAGTACGCGCACTAACTGACCGTAAAAGCGCAGCGTACCATAACTCAAATCCTGTAGCGCACCACGTTGTTGTGGTGTTAATTCGGGCCTAATTTGCCCAGGCGTAGTCTGCAAAGCCGCGCTCAATGTCTGGCTCAGGTTGCGTCCAGCCAAGACTTGGCAGACAACTTGGCTGGCACCCCATTGTGCTATATGCATGTCAAATGAATGAAGTGCAACGGTCGCCGGGATGCACTGCAAATCCCTGCATAAACTGCACCGCAGGCAATACTTTGGCATTATGGCGCTGCAATACCTCAAGGCATAGTGCTCCTTGGCCGCATGCCACAATAATGCCGTTTTTTTCTATAGCCAGCACGGTTCCCGCTTCACCTTCAGCCCCGTCGCGCACACTGGCCTGCCAGACTTTCACAGGTACCTCATTAAGAATTGTATATGCGCCAGGGAAAGGGTTGTAAGCATGCACCGCACGCATTATTTGTGTGGCATTTTCTGACCAGTCAATTAACGCTTCTGTTTTGCTAAGTTTGGCTGCATAAGTTGCTTCGGCCGCATTCTGCGGCACAGACTTTAATTGCCCTTGCTCCAGCAAGCACAATGCCTCGACGATAGCTTCAGCGCCCAGCTTCGCCAATTTGGCATGCAACGTTTGCGTGGTGTCATGCGCAGTGATCGGACAGGCCTTTTTAAGTAAAATATCGCCAGTATCGAGTCCTGCGTCCATTTGCATAATGGTAATACCAGTTTTATCGTCACCCACCAAAATAGCGCGCTGAATAGGCGCTGCACCGCGCCAACGCGGTAATAGTGAAGCGTGAATATTCAGGCAGCCGTAGCGTGGCAACTGCAGTAGTGCTGATGGCAGTATGAGCCCATAAGCCGCAACCACCATTACATCCGCCGCATAATTGGCAAGCTCTTGTTGCACATCGACAGATTTTAATGAAGCAGGTTGTAGCAGGGGCAGGTTACGCGCCAAGGCAAGTTGCTTGACTGGGCTGGCTGTGAGTCGCATACCGCGGCCAGCGGGCCTGTCGGGCTGGGTTAACACCGCGACCACAGAAAATCGTGGCGCCAGCAACGCCTCTAGTGCAGTGGCGGCGAAATCTGGAGTGCCGGCAAAAATGATCTTTAGAGGAGCGTTGATTATCGGGATACCTTTACATTAACATATTAAGAATGGCTTTCATTCAAGCCAATGACGCAACACAGCAGCTTGAGAAAAACACATTTTTAGGTGCCTACATCGTTTCATGACGGTGCTTTTTGAGCTTGGCTCGGAGACGAGACTGTTTGAGCGGCGAAAGATATTCAACAAACACCTTGCCCTTAAGATGATCCACCTCATGTTGTATACAGATCGCCAGCAACCCTTCGGCTTCAAGCGTGAAAGACTCACCAAGCGTATTTAGTGCGCGCACGGTGACATGTTCGGCGCGGCGTATTTTTTCATATACCCCGGGGACCGACAAACAGCCCTCTTCGCACATGCTCTCACCACTGCTGGCAATAATTTCCGGATTAACGAACACCAACAACTGACCCTGAGCTTCAGAAATGTCCATCACAATGATCTGTTGATGTACATTCACCTGAGTCGCGGCCAGACCCACTCCCGGCGCAGAATACATTGTTTCGGCCATATCAGAGATAAGCTTGCGGGTGGCAGCAGTTACCACATGCACTGGCACTGCGATGGTATGTAACCGTATATCCGGATATTGTAATATTTGTAAAATTGCCATAAATGCTTGCTAATTTAAATAACTAGGGGCAGAATTTAAAACGTATTATACGAACATCGTGCAATACTTGTCGCTCTCAACCTGGCTTCTAAAAAACTGGGTTTCCACGCAAAATGGAGTTTCCATGCAAAAGATTATTATATCGCTGATTTGCTGTTTATTGCCCACCTTCGCCTTCGCTGATACGGTTAAAATTCATGACAACGCACCGGATAGTCACATTGTAGTGAAAGGAGATACGCTGTGGGACATCTCCGCCAAGTTTTTCAAAGATCCATGGCTATGGCCCAAAATTTGGGGCTTAAACAAAGATACCATTAAAGATCCGCACTGGATTTATCCCGGTGACGTGGTTTATTTGGATCGTGCAAGCGGTACACTGCACATAGGTAAAATTAAAAAGACCGAAGAAGAAGGCAAATCTGACAGTGTGAAACTTTCCCCCCGGATTCACGTGCAAGGCAGTGAACATAATGCAATCCCCAGTATTTCAGCTAGTGCCATCGAACCTTTCCTCAGCAGACCGCTCATAATTGAAAAGGATGGGCTGTCTAAAGCACCAACTATAGTTGGCACCCATGAGAAACGCGTCCTTCTGGCCAGCGGCGATATTGCATATGCTAAAGGCCTACCCAAAGACCAGGGGGTGCTGTGGCAAATTTACCATCCGGGCAAAACTCTGCTTGACCCGGATAGCAAGGAAGTATTGGGGTATGAGGCAGTTTACTTGGGTAATGCAGAGGTCGAAAAATTCGCCGATATCAGCACGCTTAAAATCGTCAAGGCACTTAAGGAAATTAGCAAGGGGGATCGACTTATCCAAGCTTCCATTGAGCTTGCCGAAAGCTATGTACCCCGCGTTCCCGACAGCCAGATTACAGCACGCGTAATTTCTATTTATTCTGGCGTTTCTCAAGCGGGTCAACATTCCATCGTAACCCTCAACAAAGGACTTCGTGATGGCCTTGAAAATGGCCATGTACTGGCGCTATATCGTAAGGGAGATGTGATAAAGGAAAAAGGGGAAACCCTCACTCTGCCGGATGCGCGCTATGGTCTGCTATTTGTATTCCGTACTTTTGACAAAGTAGCCTACGCTCTGGTGATGCGAACCCGACTACCCGTGCAATTGTTGGATAGCGCGCTGACGCCCTGATTCTCTATACCTATGGACGCTGAACTTGCGTCATGGCTTGCCCTGAATCAGATACCTGGTTTAGGCAATGAAGGTTTGCGCCGTCTGCTACAAGCTTTCGGTACTCCCACCCAAGTCTTCGCCACGCCGGTGCATACTCTCCAGCAAGTAGTCCAGCCAGCAATTGCTTCAACCATCACTCAAGGCTGGAATGAAGAAAAACTCGCGCCCATTGCCAGTTGGCTGGCTGATCCGCACAACCATATTGTTACACTGGCAGACCCTGACTATCCGCAGGCTCTACTTAACATTTCCGATCCACCACTACTACTATATGTAAAAGGACGGCTTGAATTACTTAACCAGTCGGCACTCGCCGTCGTTGGCAGTCGCAACGCCACCCCGCAAGGACTAAGCAATGC
>JANMWF010000034.1:0-3493 GCA_031393845.1 Nitrosomonadales bacterium
TGGCGCTGGTCGGAGGCTTGTTATTGCTAGAGCCGGATATGGGTTCTTTCGTGGTGATTTGTATTGTCGCGATGAGTATTCTGTTTCTTGGCGGTTTTAATATCAAGGTGTTCGCCGGGTTGGTAATTGCCCTGCCTATCGCATTTGCATCTCTTATTTTTTCATCACCTTATCGCATGCAGCGCGTAGTCGGTTTTATGGATCCATGGTCTGACCCTTACGGCAAAGGTTACCAGTTAAGCCATGCGCTGATCGCATTTGGTCGCGGCGAGTGGTTCGGCGTGGGGCTGGGCGGCAGTTTGCAAAAATTATTCTACTTGCCAGAAGCGCATACCGATTTTCTACTCGCGGTCATTGCTGAAGAGCTTGGCTTCGTTGGTGTATGCATGGTTATCCTGTTATTTGCCGGGCTGATCATTCGCGCCTTCGCCATCGGCCGTCAAGCCGCCAATCTCGATCGACAGTTTGCCGCGCTGGTGGCGCAGGGTATTGCCGTGTGGCTGGGCGTGCAAGCGATGATAAATATTGGCGTAAACACGGGAGTATTGCCCACCAAGGGGTTAACCCTGCCCTTTCTTAGTTTTGGCGGCAGCAGCGTGGTAGTGAGTTGCATTGCGGCAGCGCTGCTACTCCGCATCGATTGGGAAAACAGACGCATATTGAGAGGTCTGCCAATATGACACGTAAGATCCTGATCATGGCAGGTGGAACGGGCGGCCACATCTTCCCGGCTTTGGCTGTGGCTGATTACCTGCACTTGAAAGGCTGGCGCATCATTTGGTTGGGCGCGCCCAAAAGCATGGAAGCAGATTTGGTACCCCAACATGGCTATGAAATGGCTAGTGTGCGGTTCTCCGGTCTGCGCGGAAAGGGGCTGTTACGCAAATTGATGCTGCCATTAAATCTGCTGCTGGCATTGGGGCAGAGCGGTGCTGCATTGTTGCGTCATCGTCCCGACGTAGTGCTGGGCATGGGCGGTTATATCACCATCCCTGGCGGAATTATGGCTGCATTGATGCGCCGTCCATTGCTGATTCACGAACAAAATTCCATAGCCGGACTGAGCAACAAAGTTCTGGCGCGATTGGCCGCAAGAGTGCTGAGCGGTTTTCCGCACGTACTGCCAGCAGCTGAATGGTGTGGCAATCCAGTACGCGACAGCATCACCATGCTACCCGAGCCGCAGGTACGCTACGCCGCACGTAGCGGAGTGCTTAACCTATTAGTGCTGGGTGGCAGTTTAGGTGCGAAGGCAATCAATGAATGCGTGCCGCAGGCATTGGCATTATTGCCACAGGCTACGCGTCACAATGTGTTACACCAAACTGGCAAGCAGCATTTAGAGGCGGTGCGCACCGCTTACCAACAGGCGGCAGTAAACGCCGAGTCTCATCCATTTCTGGATGATATGGCGCAGTACTATGCCTGGGCGGACGTAGTAATTTGTCGTGCTGGAGCCTTGACTATCGCCGAACTGGCAGCAGCTGGCGTAGCCAGCATATTGGTGCCATTTCCGTTCGCGGTGGATGATCACCAGACCGGCAATGCGCGCTTTCTCAGCGAGCGCGGCGCGGCCGCCCTGCTACCGCAGACCGAATTGAAACCGCAGCCCTTGGCCAATTTATTACAGGGAATCACCAGGGAACGCGCTCTGAACATGGCACAAAGCGCGCGCAAACTGGCCAAACCAGAAGCAACACGGTGTGTTGCACAAGTATGTATGGAGTTGGCTGGATGAAACATAAAGTTAAACACATCCACTTCGTTGGCATAGGTGGCTCCGGCATGAGCGGAATAGCTGAAGTATTGCTCAATTTAGGCTATCAGGTGAGCGGTTCTGATATTGCTGACAATGCGATCACACAGCGTATGAAACAACTCGGCGCGACGGTGTATTTGGGACATGACGGTAGTCATTCGGCGAATGCCAATGCAGTGGTAGTGTCTTCCGCAGTGAATTCAGACAACCCGGAGATAGTAGCCGCGCGCGCGCGCAACATTCCAGTGGTACCGCGCGCAATGATGCTGGCAGAACTGATGCGTTTACGCCAGGGAATCGCCGTGGCCGGTACACATGGCAAGACCACCACCACCAGCCTGATCGCGAGCGTGTTAGCCAAAGGTGGTTTTGATCCGACCTTTGTTATTGGCGGGAAACTTAACAGTAGCGGCACCAACGCCAAGCTGGGAACTGGTGAGTTTATCGTAGTGGAAGCCGATGAGTCGGATGCTTCGTTTTTGTACCTGCAACCCATCTTGGCTGTAATTACCAACATTGATGCCGATCACATGGAAACATACGAGCATGATTTCTCGAAGCTGAAGCAGGCATTCGTGGATTTCGTCGAACACTTGCCATTCTATGGCATGGTCATAGTGTGCGCGGATGATGCCAACATACGCGACATTCTGCCCAGTATCAGCAAGCCAGTTACCACTTACGGTTTTGCCGATGACGCGCAAATCCGTGCGGTGAATGTGCGCCATCAAGATGGCAAGATGCGATTCACCGCGCTATGCCGACAAAACGGACAGCCACGCGATCTGGATATCATACTCAATCTGCCCGGGCAGCATAATGTACAGAATGCGCTGGCAGCAATCGCCGTGGGACTGGAAGTCGGCGTAACAGATGATGCCATCGTTAGCGCGCTAGGTGAATTCGAGGGCGTTGGTCGGCGTTTTCAGCGCTATGGTGAGATTTCACTGGCGGGCAGCGGCACCTTTACTCTGATCGATGATTACGGCCATCATCCCATCGAAATACTGGCGACAGTAAATGCTGTGCGCGGGGCATTTCCGGGGCGGCGTTTATTGCTGGCGTTTCAACCCCATCGCTACACGCGTACGCGTGATTTATTTGAAGATTTTATCAAGGTATTAAGCGGGGTGGACGTCCTACTGCTAGCCGAAGTATATGCCGCAGGCGAGGCGCCCATCGTAGCAGCAGACGGGCGCGCACTGGCTCACGCGTTACGTGTGGCCGGGCAAAGCAAGGTGCTGTTCGTGGAACAAATTCAAGATATGCCGCAGGCCATTCTGAATATGGCACAAGCCGGTGATGTGATCGTAACTATGGGAGCGGGTTCGATCGGTGGGGTAGCGAACACGCTAAAAAATATAGCCGCAAGTATTGGCGCATCTCCTAAATGAACATGATCGAGCCCGCCCAATTTATTACAGAAGCGTTGCGCGGAACGCTACGCCGTAACGTCGCCATGTGCCACCACACCAGTTGGCGTGCGGGTGGCTATGCTGAGAGAGTCTATCAACCCGCTGATCTGGCCGACTTGATTGTTTTCCTGCGGACCTTGCCCGCAGATGAACCGGTAGTCGCGGTGGGGTTGGGCAGCAACCTGTTGGTGCGTGATGGAGGTCTACGTGGCACGGTGCTGCTGTTACATGCGGCGCTCACCGAAATACGTATCGAAACGGATGGATCGATCTATGTGCAGGCTGGTGTATCCGGTGCCAAGCTGGCTCGCTTCGCAGC